>JBHIDG010000014.1:0-18930 GCA_046760025.1 Woeseia sp.
ATTAGGAAAGTTAGGAAAGTTTGCTCCGGCACCTAGATAATGCCGCCGGCCAATCCCGTCCCGATAACAGCCATCACCGCCGCCACCGTGAGCTGCACGAAACGCAAGGTCGCCCTTTCGAGCAGGCGCATGCCGACATAGGCGCCGACAAATGCGGCCAGCATGGCGACTTTGACCATGTCCGCGACATCGCCGGCGATCTCCGTGAACTGGAATGCATGACCGTAGGCGGCGATTCGGATCGTATCGACAATGATTGCGGTAACGACACTTGTGCCGACGAAAGCAGTCTTGTCCAGTCCGGCGCGAATCAGGAACGCGGCGCGTAACGCCCCCTGGTTGCCCGAAAGGCCGCCAAAAAAGCCGGAGAGCAGGCCGCCGACAATGAGAAATTGCCGTGGGAACGCGACAGCCGCTGTTTTCGATCTCAGCTCGAGCATTGCGAAGACAACGATAAGGACGCCGATGACGAGCTTGATTACGTGGATCTCGCGCGTCGCCCCGAAAGCCGGATAGCTGGCAACAACCGGCAAGTCGGACAACATACCGAGAACAAGCGCACCTGGCACGGCGGCCAGCGCGGCAGCGCTACCGAATCGCCCGACAACCTGCCAGTTTGCATGCCGGCCGACCAGGATCAGCTTGAACAGATTATTCGCCAAGTGGACGACAGCAGTTGCTGCGATAGCGATGGGCAGCGGGAAGAACAGCGCAAGCACCGGCATCAGGATGGTGCCGAGGCCGAATCCCGAAAACAGCGTAAGTCCCGACGCAAAGAGTGCGGCAAGACCGACGATGATGTAGTCGAGCATCACGCCGGAGTCAGGAGCGGCTCAGTATCCTGTCCAGGCCTACCTCGATGACTGCGGCGCCCAGCCAGGCTAGCGGTGGAATGATGACATACAGGATCAGGCGGGACGCAATCGACAAATCGATCGGCCAGGCCGACGCGTGCCTGATACGGTCCCGGTGCAGCATGAGCAGCTCGAGCTGAGCAAGTGTCTCCGGTTCCACGACTCGCGAGGCGTCGGCCACCTGCCGGTTCATCTCCTCAATGAAGTCCCTCTTATGCGCCAGGATGCGCCGTTGCAGCGACAGCATCGGCAATATCAGGAGCGACGCCGCAGCGGGAAACGCGACGATCCATGCAGCCATGTAATTTTCCAGCCTGAACTGTGCGTCCAGTGACTGCACTGTCGCCACGACAAGAAGAACTGTGACTCCGAATACGTCGTCCAAACCGTTTCGGGCAAAGGGTTCGTATTTGCCCGTGTCGTATAAATCCACACGCACGACCTTTCCCTGTCGGTAAAAGCACCATGCCGTATGCAACCGATAGGTCAGCACGAGGCCGACCAACGTCCACAGGACAACCTGACCGATAGCGATGCTCTGAACCTGAAAGCTCAGGCTGCTGAACGAATTACGCCACTCGGGCGGCAGGTTTAGAAAAACGCCAAATAGAAAACCGGCGATAGTTCCAGCCAGCACGATTCTGCCGCCGATCTTCTGCATCCAGTCAGCCGGATCGGCAAAAACCAGCTGACTGCCGACCAGCCGTTCGCCCAAACGGAACGATCGCCGCTGCGCAACCACGAGATAGGTCAACAGGAAGGACGGCACCAGGATCAGGAGCAACACCTGGCCTAAGACCTGATCCGCCGAGGCAAAGACCTCCGGCACGGTCTCAGGCAAGAGCGCGCCCGAGTAAAAAAACAAGGCGCTGAACATGAGCAGAGACACCGGCCCTAGTATTTCTGCCGTGTATCGCGCCCTATAGATGAGGAAGTCCAGGATCTTCAATGCGCCGGTTCCGTGCTCCTACTTTTTGTCCTTATCCGAGTCAGAACTGGCAGCCTTTCGATTCGCTGCGGGCCGCCTCGTTTTGCCCAGTCTTCTTTCATTGAGGAGCAGCACTACTTCCTCGACTGCTGCCTTGACGCTTCTCTTGCTTCCCTGGCGCAGGCCGGTGATCGGTTTGTCGCCCTGACTGATAACATAGCGATACCACTCCCGATCATCGTCTGCATCGGGTGGCTCCGCCTTGGTCAGCTCGATAACCTTGAACGGCTGTGTTTTCCAGAAAGAAGCGTCTGTCGGTGGTGGTTTGCGTTCATTCATCCACTCACCATACTCCTCTCACGACTCAAATGCTCACCCGGCTGATAAACTACAGGCGATGCGCAAGTATCTGATCATTGTTTGTCTGTTTGTCGCGCCGGCAACAGCGAATGCCGTTCTGACCGAGGATGAAGCTGCCATGTCGCTCGGTCAGACCTATACAGCCAGCTTCTATAACGGTGATGTGTCGGTCATCTGGCGTAAGATGACCAATGAGATGCGCAACGTACTCGGTACCGAAAACGGCCTCCGTCAGTTCAGGCGCAAAGTCGAAAGTGATGTGGGCCGCGAAACAGCAATTTTGACGGAAAACGTGAAAAGCCAGCCGGGCTATCGCACTTATACAAGGCGTGCTCGATTCAGCAAGATCGACATACCCGTCATCGTATCCTGGAGTTTCGACGTAGACGATCGAATCGCGGGATTCTTCGTCATGCCGCAGCAGGAGCCCGCACCGTCGCCCTATCTCGATTACGTCACCACGGGCTTCCTTCGCCTCCCCTTTGGTGGCGAATGGTTCGTGTTCTGGGGTGGGCGAACGGTCGAGCAAAACTATCATGCGGCGGTCAGAAATCAGCGATTCGCTTACGATTTTCTTGTCGTAAGAAACGGCAGATCGTATTCGGGAGACGGCAAGAAGAACGAGCAATATTACTGCTGGGATCAGCCGATCCTGTCACCTGCAAGCGGAACGATCGTGACAGTCGTATCCCGCCTGCCGGACAATCCTCCCGGTGTCATGGATCCGGAGAATCCAGCCGGGAATCACGTCATTATCGATCTCGGCAACAGCGAGTTTGCCCTGCTTGCACATTTGCAAAGGGATAGCGTCAGTGTGATGGAAGGGGAGGACGTGCGTCCCGGACAACAGATCGGACTTTGTGGTAATAGTGGCATCACCAGTGAGCCGCACCTGCATTTCCACATACAGGACAGCCGGAAATTCGGAGAGGGAGACGGGAAGCCGGTCTTCTTCAATAACTACCGCTCAAACGGCAAGCCCGTCGGCCGAGGGGAACCCGTCAAGGGAGAGACGATTTCACCCGATCCGCTGGCACTGTGATCATATCCATCGCCTGACCGATTTCTTGTACTCAGTGTACTGATCGCCGAACGTCTGTACGAGCATCGCCTCTTCCTTGAGTATGAAGTGCGTCTGAATCAACCACACGAAAACCGGTATCGGCAGGAATGACGACAGCGTCCCGAACAGGACTGCGATGCCGATAAGGATGATGATCATGCCGAGGTACATCGGGTTTCTGGTAAATCGGAAAAAGCCACCGGTCACCAGCGCACTCGATTCTTCGAAGGGCTTGATCGCAGTCGAACGCACAGCGAACTGCCGCACGGAGACGAGGTTAATCAAAAGACCCAGGCCGATAAGCAGCACGCCGACATTCGAAATCGGCCGCGAAATGAGAGTCACGATGGGCACGTACCGATGCAGTGTGACTATCGACAGGATCACGACAAGAAAGTAGACGGGCGGCAATAATTTGCGCCGCCGCGGTTGGTTGTTTCGTAAAGCATCCATAGCGCTTTCCGCGAAAATCGACTGTGCTAATGTACCAGACAAGGACGCGGCGGCACCGGTGGTGTGAGAGGCTATTGATTATCTATTTCAAGGATAAATAGTATCTTACGAGGTTAAGCTCATGGAAAAGATTACGCGTTTTCTCGTCGACCCGGCACCCGCCGGCAGGCAAAAGCGATCGCGGGCAGGGCTTTTCCTCTCGATCCTCATCGCGCCGATGCTGCTCGGCATCATGGCCTGTTTTGTGTTGCCGGTGCCGATCGGTAATCCCGAGAGGGGCAGGATTGATCCGACATTGTCCGGGGTTTGGATGGGAGTCGGGGATGAGCTGGTCGTGTTGCTGGTACTCGAGCCCTTCGACAAACGTACCTGGTTCGTAAGCTGGGTGTTTCTCGAATTCGCCGACGAAGTCGATTCGGAAGCGGAGGTAGACATAAACGACATAATAGAAGAAGGCGGTCACGCTGCAGTCTATCCAGTCATAGACCGGTGGTTGCAAGAAGACAAGATTGAAATCGAGCATTTTATGCCATTTAAAGGCTGGTTAACTAACATCAGGCGTGAGCGATTTATTACATGGGAGCCCAAAGCCGTACTGTGGTCGGAGGATAGAATGCGACCGGATCACTGGTGGGTGATGCGGCTGCGTGATGTCGACGAGAATAATTTTGTCCTCGATTTTATTGACCCAGAATTCGAAGACCTGAAAGAAGTGCAGACGAGCAAGGAAGCGGAGAGAATTCTGCGCAAAAACCTCGAGAATCCGGACCTCTATGCAGAAAACGGGGAGGTTTACTATCGGAGAATTGCTCACAAGGATTATGTGCTTTTATACGATATGCTGACCGAACGCGGCATAAGCTCAAATATCGAAGATCTATGATCCCACGCTTTGGCGATCAGACCTTGATTACGCCGTACGGCATCATGCTGGTGTTGGCACTTGTAGCGTGCTGGATTTATTCGCGTCACCGTGCGGTAGCAGCCGGGATCGACAAATCCCATATCGATCTTGCAGTACCGCTGGTGTTCATATTTTCCGGGCTGGGAGCATATCTCCTGCCTTTGATCAGCCCGAAAGACAGCAGTATTGCCGGAGAGCTTTATCAGTCTCATTTTCGCTTTCGGCTTTTCGGGCTGTTGATGATCGGATTTCCGGCTCTGTTGGCCTATAGCAGGCTGGCGAAACTACCGTTTCGCGGCATGCTGGATGTCTTCGCGCTGCCCGTCGTGCTCTGGCTGGCCGTTCTCCGTATTGGATGCTTCATGGCGGGCTGCTGCTGGGGTGACCTTGCGCATGAACATCGCGGTCTTGCTGATGTCACCGATCCACAGCTGAGCGCCCAGCTGCACACCCTGCCGTGGCTTGCCGGTGACCGGCTCCTTACGGCTGTGAGCTTTCCATCCGGCAGTTTTGCCTACCATCAGCACGTCATGACGGGTCTTATTGAACCGGGTGCTGCGTCGTCTCTACCTGTACACCCGACGCAAATATACGAATTCGTCAGTCTGGCTGGGATCTTGGTTTTTCTGCGGAATTATTCAAAAACGGAACGCTCACCCGGAGAGATTGCGCTGCTTACGTTGAGCAGCTACTGCGTGCTGCGATTCTTAATCGAATATTTGCGGGCCGATAATGCGCTCGTCATCGGGATACATACGTTCACACAACTGATTTGTATTGCACTGTTTGTGGCAAGTCTGGCGGCCTACATGATCCAGGTCCGAAGGCAAGCAATCCGCCAGACCGTGCTCGAGTAGGAGTTACTTCGCCTCGCACGTGCCAATTTCCATATGGGGGAACTCGGAGTTCTTGGACTTCTCGGCACCTGGCTGTACATCGTGATAACCAGGCAAGCGCGCATACAGGAAGCGCAACGTACGTGTATCCATCCGGAACTCTTCATCTTCCATGCCCCTGCAAATGAACATTCCCTTGGCGATGTAGTCGTTATCACAAAACGTCGTGGCTTTTTCTTGCTGCCTTGTCGCGACGACCCATTCCGAAGAGTCGGAAAACGCATCTCCCGCTTGCGATCGTCTGACAACGAATTCGCGATCGATGTTCTTGAGTTTATCCGTGTTAATCGGCTCCCATTTATTGTCGATGTAACCGAAACCGGCCATTAGCTCACCGACGCAGAGATACGAGTCTGGCGCATTGGCGAATTCCCTTACCGGTCTTACGCTTGCGACAACATCGAGGGCGGTGGCCAGGACAGATTCGTCCTTGTCGTTCGAGTAAAGATCAAACAGCACGACTGTGTCACCCAGCAATCGCGCGCCACGAGTCAGATACACATATGGCTCGTCTCCAGGGTCTTTGTCCGTGATACGTGCGTACACTCCAAGATCTCGCTTGCCGAAGCGCTTCACAATGATTGCGCCCTCGACGGAAATTTGGATGTATTCAGCCATGCTGTACTCGAGGTAGCTCTCCAGGCGCGCAATAACGAAGTCATGTATCTCTTGCTGCTGTTCCGGGGTCTCGAAGCCGGCATTTCGAGCGCTTATTTTCAGGCTAAATCTCGGCCGCCTGGATTCGATTGCATAGGTCGCCGCGGCTTGCAGGTCGTCATAGCTTTCCACGCCTTTCCATTTCGCCGGCGCCGTGAAGACAAGCGTGCCAATGTCCTGACTGGAGATTCGCCGCTCTGTAACGGTTTCCGCGCTGCCAGTGACCCAGAACAATGACAGAGCCATCATAATTGTAATGTGCCGCATGCTACCTCCGACCGACCTGCCTCAATTCGGTCATTGTAACTCCGGGTCGCGGTAACGACATCGATTCGGGAAATCAGGGCGCAGAAAACCGCTCCATCTGTGTACGACGAATAGTCCTATGACAGCGCGCTTATTCCAAAATTTGATGACATTTTTCGGCTGTCCAGGGTCCCTTCTTACCGGGAATCGATTCTCGAGGAGAATCGTTTCTCTATGAAGTGTGTCGTTATTTTTCAAATTTATTATTAAAGAGACGGCAAGAAGTGGAACAACCAAACGGAGTGAGAAAATTCCTGGACGCAGCTGTGATCGTCATCCTGGGTATACCCGTATTTACTGGCGCGGCATATAGCGGGCATCCAGGGAAGAACACAGTCCGAGTGTCCTATGCAGATCTCGATCTGTCCGCGCAGACCGGCGTAGCCACACTCTACAAGCGACTCCAGCGGGCCGTAGATGCGGCCTGTGGCTCACGTTCGCTGACCGAAGTCGGTTCAATCGAGCGCGTGGCAAAGCACAGGCAGTGCTAGCAGGATACTCTTTCCAATGTGGTAGCAAGATTCGATAACGCCAAGCTCCAGGCGCTTCAGACTGGATAGACACACCAGCTAACAGCAACCTATGGGTGGGCGTCGATGATGTGACCGCACATCGAGCCCACCCTGATTTCACGGCGTCCAGTTCAGATGCCCGCTTCCCTCGCATCTGAAAGCGAAAACACAATCGTATACACTTGCTGAATCGACTTATTGATCTGATACATCATCGCCGATTCCAACAAAGAGGGAGAATAAGAATGAATAAGACCAATATCCTGGTGGGTGCGATCGTTGCAGGGGCAATCTCCGTGGCTTGCATGGCGCAGGAGGAGGAGGAAGAGCAGGATGAACCTATAGCGTTTACCTATGCCACGTATCACTACTGCAAGCTCAGCGGGCAGAGTCGCGCAGACGAGATCGCCGCAGAGACCAATGCCCCTGTATATGACGCGCTCGTGGAAGAAGGCGTCATCAGCGGCTGGGGCTGGCTGGCTCACCACACGGGCGGCAAATGGCGGCGCGTCAGCTACTTCCAGAACGAGTCAGTCGATGGCCTGATGGACGCACTTGACACGATTCAGGAACGTTTCTCCGCGCTGGACGGACCCAATGAGATTGCTGACATCTGCTATGCCCATGACGACTATATCTGGACAGTCGAGTTGGCGAGTCAGGAGCCCGGCGAAGGCAGGGCGGAGGCCGGCTTGTCTGTGTATTACGTGTGTAACGAAAGCAAAGAAGAACGTGCAGACGAACTCTTCGAAAGTACGTTCGCGCCTTTATTCGACAAAGCAATTGCCGATGGCAAGATCGTTACTTGGGGTTGGTCGGCTCATTTTATTGGTGGCAAATATCGTCGCTTGCAGACGATGACTGGTGCCGACCACAAATCGGTACTCGGGGCTCGCGGTGACGTCCTGGAAGTACTTTACGGTGGAGACGAACCGGATCCGGCTGCCGTCGAATTCACCGACATCTGCGGATCACACTCTGACTATCTGTGGGATATTCAGCTCGAAATGCCGTAGTTAGCTTGTAAGGAAGTCAAAGGCGCCCCGACTGGGGCGTCTTTCATCATGGCAATCTGGATCGCATTCTTTCGGGGCATCAATGTCGGCGGCAGACACTCGCTGCCGATGAAGGAGTTGGTCTCGTTGTTCGACGCGAAGGGCTGCACGGACGTCGGCACATACATACAGAGCGGTAACGTAGTATTCAAGCGCCGCTCGGTCGGCGGTCTCGCAGACGAGATAGGCGCAGAAATCCTGGCAAGCCGCGGCTTTGAGCCGCGCATACTCGTGTTGTCCACGGCTGAACTGAAAAACGCGATTGACAGAAATCCATATCCGAAAGCGACGGAAGATCCGAAAACCCTGCACCTCTATTTTCTTGCGAGCCAGCCGGAGCAGCCGGACCTGGAGTCGATGACTGGGATCAAAACCGACATCGAGCAGTTCTCGCTGGATGAAAAAGTCTTGTATCTGTGTGTGCCGGATGGCATCGGCCGATCCAAACTCGCGGACAATGTCGACAAGCTACTCGGCGTGCAGGCGACAGCGCGCAACTGGCGTACCGTGACCAGAGTCTACGCGCTGGCTTGTAGCCAGTTCCAGGCCGTAGCAAAATCGGCCCCGTATCTCCGTGGAGAATCATGAGTGGCGCAAGCAAGCGCAGCGGCGACCGATAATGAGCTACAGGCGGCCGATCTTTCCTCGAACGAGCCGGAACTGATTTATGCCGAGAAGAGCGATTTCGCGTATCGCAAGAAGCTCGGGCAGTTCTTCACGCCTTTCTCCGTCGCTTCGTTCATGAGCAAGTGGCTCACTGAATTGGCCGTCGATGAGCCGAGGATCCTGGATCCCTGTGCCGGTCTGGGTGTTTTCGAGCGGGCGATATCCGCAATGAACCCCGAGTTTGCCACAAACGCGCGCTTCACCCTCTGGGAAAAGGACGAGCGGCTGACACTCGATCTGGCCGGGATCTGCAACAGGATCGCGGTCCGTTATTCCGTGATCGGCAGGGACTTTCTCGACGAGCACGCATGGTCGGAAACCTACGACGGCATCATCGCCAATCCCCCGTACTACAAGCATCATTTTGTCGAAAACAAAGAGAACATTCGGTCGGTCATTTCATCCGAAGTGGGTGCACATTTCAGTGTGCAAACGAATGTCTATTGCTGGTTCCTGATCAAGGCGCTGGCATTGCTCAAACCCGGCGGCAGGCTGGCATTTATCGTTCCGTCGGAGTTCCTGAACGCAAACTATGGCCGCGACGTCAAAAAGTATCTGATTGAGCGCAGCAGACTGCGCCACATCATCTCGGTTAGTTACAAGAGCAGAATTTTCGAGGACGCAGTAACGACAGCCTGCATACTCCTGGCGGAAAGAGCGGTCAAACCGTACCACGGCATTCGGTTCCACCGTGCCGAATCGATTGATCAGCTCGGCGACCTGACTGAGTTTCTCGCCGGTACCGGGGCCATCGAATACCGGTCCTCCGACCTCGACGTCGAACGTAAATGGCGTTCGTATTTTCCCGGCAACGCACGGGTCGACATGAAAACCTCACAGCTTGTACCGTTTTCGACTTACGGCAGATTCTCGCGGGGCATTGCGACCGGCGCGAATGAGTTCTTTGCACTTGGCGCTTCGAGTGCCGAAAAGCTGGGCCTGCCAGACGAGAGCCTGATTCCCTGTATCTGCAAGGCGAGACACGCTCCTGGAAAAATCTTCACTCGAGCCGATTTCGAAAACCTCAGACTGGCCGGCAGACCGGTTTATCTCTTTGATGGCGAAGCCGCGACCGGCCAAGCGATCGACCAGTACATCGCCTCGGGAGAGCGTACGGGCTACCAGCACCGCTATCTGACGAAATCCAGAAACCCGTGGTATGCCATTGAAAAAAGAGTGCCGGGCAGGATTTGGGTATGCGTATTCGGCAGGGCAGGGATCCGCTTCGTCTGGAATGAGTGCAACTGCGTATCCCTAACCTGTTTCCATGTCTTTAAACCGAGCGATATCGGCAAGGATTTTCTGCCATTCGTTTTTCTCTATTTGAATTCTTCCATCGGACAAAGGTTTCTGGAGCGCGAAAAGCGCGAATATGGCAATGGCCTCGAGAAATACGAGCCAAATGACATTAATAATTCTCTGGCACCAGATTTCGAAATGCTCAGTCCAGAGACCGCAGAGCGGCTGGCCTTTCTCCAGAATGCATTCGTCGGTGCAGAGACAGGCTCACCTGAAGAAAATGCCATTCTTGCCACGGCAGACGCTATTTTCGATTCCCTGATTTAGGGTCTCAGCCGGGGAAGCCGCGATTCCTGCAACGTACTCGTTGGTACTCGTAACTAATCCACAATAATGGTTGGATCGAGCGTTCCACCGCCATCGATGCTGATATCATATTTGTACGCAACGCCACGTTCTGCAGTCTCGCTGACCACCGTTGTTACCTTGCCGTTTCGGGAGATTTTTTCGTGACTGTCGAATGGTGTCCTGTCACGAAAATTGATGAAAAACTTCTTCGTCTGCAATTTCCATTCGATCGTATCACCCCGGCAAACATGCAGATCGTCTGCATTCTTGTTTCCCCTCAGTACTTCGGTGGGCATATCATTTTTGATCTTTATCTTTATATAGAATGCCTCTGCATCTCTTATACACGGATCCTCCTGGGCGGCGGCATGGGAACCGATTAAAACCGCCGATCCAATTATGAGTAGCAACCGCACAATGCGACATAGCTGATTTCGCATGAGTATTTCCTTTGTTTGTTATTTTAAATGCGTATCCGGAACGAACTACGACCCACTATTCGCGACCAGGCGCTTGAATCGCGCCTCATGCTGCAAAGAACGGAGTCCGGGATCAATTTGTAACAGTTGCCTCTGATAGTCAAGTTCAACTGCACGTTCCAGGGCAGTCAGCGCCTTGTCCACGTCGCCAAATTGGGCGTAAATCAATGCACTATAGTAGTGCACGTACATGTGATCGGGTGCGCCAGCCAGCGCGGCGTCACTCATCCGTCTCGCTTTTGTTTCCTGCCCCGTCTTGGAGTAGAAGTAGGCTACGTTCGCAACTGTTTCCAAATCGGACGAATTGACCTTGAGGCGCTCCTCTCCTATTTCGATTGCCTTTTTGTAGGCGACCTCGGCCGCGGCCTTCAACTCGGCGTAATAGTAGGCATCTGCCAGGTGCCCCCACATGCGATGGTCCATCGGTGCAAACTCTATAGCACGCGCAAAACGGTCGGCGGCGGTGTCGAACCGGCCGAGGTAAAAGTACATGGAACCGGTATTGGAATACGCACTACGGGTCGGTTTTATGGCAAGAGATCTGTCCCAGGCGGTGGCGGCCGAGGAAAAATCACCAGCCAGGTAGTTGGCTGCGCCGAGGTTGTTGTATGCGGTGGCGTTGTCCTCGGAGCGTTTGGCAAAGTCGCCGTAGAATTCCGCCGCCTCGGCGAAACGGCCATGGGCATAGAGAAAATTGCCCATCTCGTTGAAACTGGCCCAGTAACTCGCATCCGCCTCGATTGCGCGGCGAAGGTTAACTTCGGCTTCCACCGGGCGGTTTTGACTGATAAATGTTTTTCCCAGCCCGATATAGGCATCCGCCGAGTTCGAGTTGATGGCCAGGGCCTGCGCAAATTCCTGTACGGATTCGTCATATTGGCCGGAAGAGTAATAGAGACGGCCAAGTGCAAGATGGACGTCTACAGCCGTATTGTCTCGAGTCAGGGCACGGTGGCAGGCGCGTTCCGCGCTTGCGAAATAATCCGTATCGCGGAACAGCTCATACCGTGCGAGGTGGGTCTCACACATCGCGGCATGCGCTTTTGCGAAATTCGGATCAATCGCGACGGCTTGCCGAACATAGTCTTCGGATTGGGACAACGTAGCCTCGTCCTTCGGTTGTCGCAGGAAGTCGATGGCGCGCAGATAAAGATCGTATGCCTCCACATTTTTCGTACCCAAATTCGCCAGCCTGCGTTCAATGGAAACGGGCAACACGATTTGCAGTGCGCCGGCGACTTTTCGCGCTATGCTCTCCTGAATCGAAAAAACGTCGGCCAATCTCCGGTCAAAAGTATCTGACCAAATCTCGGAGCCATCATCACCATCGACGAGCCTCGCTGTAATTCTTACTTTCTCTGCCGACCTGCGGACACTTCCCAGCAGAATCACGTCAACATCGAGGCGCCGTGCGACCGCCGGTATGTCGAAGTCAGCACCCTTGAGTTGATATATGGAGCTGAGCGCAACAACTCTGAATTCATTGATGCGGACCAGGAGGCTTTGAATTTCCTCTGTCAGACCATCGCTGAAATAGTCACTGTCCTCGGAGCTGCTCATATTGATGAATGGCAGCACCGCGATAGATTTCTGCTCTGGTTCCCAGTAGCGCAGCGACAGGAAATAGAGGCCGTAGCCGGTGCCGATGGTGATAGCCCCGACCAGCAGAATAAACGGCAGAAAGGCCAATTTTGGTGCGCCGCCGTTCCTTTCTTCGTGCCGAACAACGCCGCGCAGTGTGAACTCATAAGCCCAGGCTAGCACCACGGTGACCGGAAAGCCCACGATCGCCAAAACGATCAACACTGTCATTGCACTGCCTGGTATCGGCAGTCGGTCAAACGTGACGTCGGCTACCTGGAGCAGCATCCAGGCCACAACGCTGTAGGCTACGGTTGCCCGAATTACGCTCCGGCTGCGCAACTCGCGGACGAGCTTACCGACGCGATCTTGCATACGGAAGGGGCCTTTTCTATTCTAGTTGTTGATTGACAAAAGCGAAGTAAATCAAGTAATTCCGCCCGATTAGTGATCATGCCTGAAATGAACGGAGATTTGCAATTTTTTGGCTCGACTGGGAAATTTCCCTGCCTGTCGGGAATTTCTTCAGTTTGCACGCACGACAAACACTTCACGGCGCATTAATCCGCGCTCGATCAAGACGATTTGATTCTCACGTCGTTGTTGTTCGCTGGCGAGTTCGTTGGCGCCGAACGCTTCCTGCAGTGCGCCGGTATTGGCTTTCATCCCGCCAACAAGTGTCTCCAGAGACTGCCTGTACTCCGCGGATACATCGATATGTTCGAGAATCTGCCACCGCGACTGTTTGAGAGCAGGTTCATAACCATCCGGGGCATCCACAAAAGGCGGACCACCGTCCAGCACTTCCTGATATTCCGGCGACGATATCTTAGGCGCCGGCAGGATAACGGACATGTGCATTCTGGCATCCGGCCTCGCCACCCGCCGGCACTCCTGCAACATTTTCAGTTTGGCCGGCAGGCAGCAAAGTACGTCAGAATGACTGATGCGATCAAACGTACCGCTCGAGAATGGCAGGGCAGTGCCGCTGCCGGCTACGACACGAACCTGGTCCGATATCCGGTCCTCCGCGGCGCGCTCCGCTGCCTGT
This sequence comes from Woeseia sp., assembly GCA_046760025.1. Taxonomy (GTDB): domain Bacteria; phylum Pseudomonadota; class Gammaproteobacteria; order Steroidobacterales; family Woeseiaceae; genus JACZWL01. The sequence continues at coordinate 13,353 of JBHIDG010000014.1, forward strand.
TTCAAAGCGTTAGTCGGTATGTCGAGCAGCGTTAGCTCACAACCCGTCGTGCTCCCGAGCAAAAGCCCCGGCCAGCCGGATCCGGAGCCGACCTCGAGCAGTTGAACGCCCGGCTGCAATTCCAGGGATTTCGCGATGTGCTCTGTCTGCTCGCGCGTCGTCCAGCTTGTTCCGCCATAGTCACAGCCAAGCACATCGCGTTCCAACGCCCTGACGGCGGGCAGTCGAGACAGCTCGTAGTTTCCGGCGAAGTCGCAACGCTTGTCACCGGATGCAAGACATAAGTTAACTGTAGACACAACATCATTGTACCCGCCGGTCCGCTCCATTCCGATAAACTAGGCGCATGCCTCGAATCGTGATCCTCGGTGCCGGTTTCGGCGGATTATTCGCAGCCAAGAGCTTGGCAAGCATCGACGCCAATGTCACTGTCGTTGACCGGCACAACTATCATTTGTTTCAGCCCTTTCTGTATCAAGTAGCTACGGCAGGCCTGGCGCCGTCTGACATTGCCTGGCCCATTCGCTCCATCCTGAGCCGCCAGAAAAACACGTCTGTGCTACTGGATGAGGTCAAAGACATCGACGTTGCCGAGCGAAAGGTCGTTCTGAAGAACGAGTCGATCGCGTTCGACTATCTGATCGTGGCCACAGGCTCGACCCATTCTTATTTCGGGCACGAGGACTGGCTAAAGATCGCACCGGGGCTGAAGTCCGTCGACGATGCGACGCATATTCGCCGTCGCATCCTCACGGCGTTCGAGCAGGCGGAGATGAGCGAGCGCGAAGAAGACAGGAGACGCCTGTTACGCTTTGTCATTGTGGGCGGCGGACCGACCGGTGTCGAGCTGGCAGGCGCGATTGCCGAACTGGCGCACCACACGCTAGCCGCCGACTTCCGGCACATTAATCCGCGCAGCGCCGCGATCACCCTGATACAGGCAGGTCCACGATTGCTCCCAAACCTTGATGAGTCCTTATCCGAATATGCGCGCCGGTCGTTGGAAAATCTCGGCGTGGAAGTCCGGTTGGGTTTTCCGGTTACCCATTGCGACAATGAAGGCGTAGTGCTCGATGGCGAAAGGATTACGGCGGCGACCGTCATCTGGGCGGCAGGCGTTACTGCTTCACCGGTCGGCCGGTGGCTCGGCGCAGACACCGACAGTGTTGGCAGGGTATTTGTACAACCCGACTTGTCGATTGAAAGCGATCCCGATATTTTCGTCATCGGCGACGCGGCGCACGTCGAAGACGCAGACGGCAAGCTCGTACCCGGCATCGCTCCCGCCGCGAAAAAACAGGGCCGGTTTGTCGCGAAAGTCATATCGAGGCAAGTCGCCGGGAAGCCGCCCCCGGTTAGTTTTCGGTATCGCCATGCCGGTCACCTCGCCACGATTGGGCGCAGTTCTGCCGTCATCCAGTTTCCACGCTACAAGTTGCAGGGCCGGCTCGCGTGGTGGATCTGGGGGATCGCCCACATTTATTTCCTCGTCGGTGTACAAAGCCCACTGGTGGTGTCCGTCCGATGGCTGTGGGAATACATGACCTACGGACGCGGCGCACGACTGATTACCGGGGTGGCGCAGTCAGACTGACTGCCGAAACGTCGGCGTTGGCCATCATCTATCACCTGCTGCTGATACTGAACCAGTATGGCATTGGATCGAAATCATGAATCAGTCCCCAGAATGTCCAGTACTCATCGTCACGAATCGAGGGCCAGGTCGCTGTCGCTTCAGGGCCGAACTTGCTGGTCTTTCGGTCACGATAAGCAAGATATTCATCGAGTCCTGATAGGTCTGCTCCAGCTCATGAAAAAGCATGTCCTTCATGGGAAGTGCACCCCCGACCATGTCGATGACGAATTGCACGTCGCCCATCGATGCTGTAAGCGGGGCAATGTGACCACCCTGACTGAGTCCGACAAACCCAAGCATATCGGCACGGATGCCATCGATTTCTTCTAATGCAGCGATGCCGGCCAAGCCATCCCGGGCAAGATCCTCGAAGGACGACAACGCCTTTGGAAGCAAGCGTCTCGGCGATCATTCGTGCCCAGCCATTGCTTCTATCACTGGACCCCGAACCCTGCAACAGGACAGCTGCCGGGTAGTCGCCGTCCTCGATTCGCGTGAGGAGAACGACGGCTAAAGCGACATCGCCGTTTGCATAGCTCAGTTCAGTTTCCAAGCAACACTCGAAATCTGTGCTACAGACTTTAGCAAAGGTCAGGGCCGAAAAGTCGAGGGCAAATTTGGTTGTCGACTGAACGTTCATCGTGCGCAGGTCTATTTAGTATCGGAATTCTGAGTACGCGAAATTGAGTATAGGAGCTATTCAATTTGCAGATCGGGTCGAAAGCGGTGATTGGATATATCAAAATACCTATATGCCGTGCATCCTGAGGAGGCAATGTCATGAGTATTATCGAATTGGGCGCGTTGGGAGAGTTCCTGGGGTCAATTGCCGTGTTGGCTACCTTGACATACCTGTCTGTGCAAGTCCGTCAGAACACTAAATCGATGGATGAAAGCAAGAAACTTGCGTTGGCACAGACGTATCAGATGAGGGCCGATGCTTTGCAGATGATGCTCGTTCAGGCGGCCGATTCCGAACATATCGGGCCGATCATCACCAAGCTCACCGGTGCCGGATACCCGGAGGATATCGGTGCGCTCGGTGTGCTCTCCAAAGAAGAGCGCGGGCGCTTTCGCCAGTGGCAGATCGCGCAACAAACTCATTGGGATAACATGTTCTTTCAGTACCAGCAGGGCTTCATCGACGAGGAGTATTATCGGGACTCATTCAGGGAGCGGGTAAGGAGACTCGCGCCCGCGTGGCAGGCATTGAACGTGGCCGGTGCCAGGCATTCCTTTAACGAAGAAATCGAGAACATCCTCGCAGAGAGACAAAAATAAGCCATGAATGTCGTTGTCGCATCACGCAATCCGGTCAAGATCGGAGCCGTCAAGCAGGCGTTCAACAGCCAGTTTCCGTCAACCGACATCCAGATAATCACCGTGGATGTCGAGCCAGGTGTACATCAGCAACCCTATGGTGATCGGGAAACGCGCGAGGGCGCCAGGAATCGCGCCGAGGGCGCGCAGCATGCACGCCCCGATGCGGATTTCTGCGTCGGCCTGGAAGGCGGTATAGAGTCTATAGACGATCAGCTCATGGCATTCGCGTGGATGGTGGTACGGGGCCGCAACGGCAGGATTGGTGAAGCCAGAAGCGCCACCTTGCCATTGCCGCCTGCGGTCAAGGACTTCGTCGATGCCGGTCTCGAGCTGGGCGAGGCAAACGACCGCGTATTTTCGACAGTCAACAGCAAACAGGCAGGTGGCGCTTACGGTTTGCTTACAGATGGTCGTTACACGCGCGAGTTCATCTACAGCCAGACACTGATTCTCGCGCTGATCCCCTTCGTCAACGAGTTGTATCCGCATTCGCGCAGGGATTGATCAGAGGGACTTTCCAAGAGCCCGACTATAATCCTCTTCCGTGATCTGACGGAACGCGTATCGATAACCGAAATAGGCAGCCAGGCCGTAAAACAGCAGGTCCATGACCTCGAATGTCGAGATGAGCAACTCGAAAACGATCGCCGGTTCAAGCTGGCCGAGAACGTCCGTAAACGCAATGCCTTCGTTTATGGCAATGAAATAGGTGATGGCGAAAACGTTTCCGAGTGCGCAACCGACGAGTGACAGTGCGGCGCCGATGATGCCGAATACCTTGTCGATACCTTTCCCTGCGAAGCGCACCGCGAACCCGACCAGAAATCCGATACCGATAGCCATCCAGCCTATCTGATTCTCGGTCATGACCGTGACGACTGCCCAGATGCCGGCGCCGACGATCGCCGCGACGATACCGGCAACGGTGCCATTGACCAGACTCTGTTCGGTGCGCAGGTTTTCCAGAGCTATCTGTACCTGCTGTTCCGATACGACAGATTCGGTGCTTGGCTGTTCGGAAAGTTCGGTGCCCGGTCCGAGATATTTGCTCATGCAATGTCCTCGCCTTGGAATGCGACGCCGATACTACACGGCTTGCGCTTTCTTTGGGACGTGTAGATGCCAGACTAGAAGATGGCCTGAGATATGCCTGTTCTTTGCAGCGATTCGGGGCGGGAGAAAAGGAACAGGTGCCAGGAAGAGCCCTCGCAACGTTCGATTCCGGCGACACTCCCGGGCAGAAACTCGACCAGTTGACGGTCCGGGGCACCGGTCAATGCCTGTGAAAGCATGCGGGCCACGAACGGCATATGGCCGGCGACGAGCGTATCTCTTTTCGGGTCTTTCAGCTGATGAAGGAAAGCTTCGGGTGAATCATTGGGCGCCAGCCCATGGGCCTCATAAATGTGGCCTGGAGATATCAACAGCGGTCTGAGCAACTCGGCCGTTTCTATTGCACGGCCCTTGCCGCTATGCAGGATCTGTGCCACCCGTACGTCGTGACTGGAAAGCCATTCCACCAGGCGCCGAATGTCGGCGCGCCCCTTATCACTCAACGGACGATCGGGGTCAACGTCTTTCGGCACGGCGTCGCCGTGCTGAACGAGATAGAGCCGCATCAGAGGTCCTGCAGCTCAGGTTACCATATAGACGGTGTCGTGTTCCCTGGCGTGATCGACAACCGATAATCCGATCTGGTCGCCCGGCTTGGCGACGTCGACAGCCTCGTGGTCGATCTCCATCGATTCGACCTTTTGCTCGAAGTCCGAGGTGTGGCCCTTGATGTGAATCGTGTCGCCTTTGTGCAGCTCGCCGTCGGTGATCGCTACGCCCGCCACATGTATGTGATTGTAGTAATGAGTCACCGTGCCGATTTTTTTCTCTGTCATGTCACATTCTCCAACGCAAACTGTAAACTCTTGCCTGAACTTAGTATAGACCTCGCACGGACAGTCTATTCCAGGAACATCCACGAGCCGTAGCCGACAACCTGGGCCATAGCGCCGGCGGTGTCGGCCGAGTTTCTTAGGTCGAGGGTCTCAACCGACATGCCGCGGCTCCTGGCCAGTTCGAGAAGGCCGCCGATCGGATGACAGCCACAGGCGTCGTCGGGACCGACACTCGCCGCATCGAATCGCTCGATGGCCTCGCAAGTTGCCTTGTCCCGTTTCCTGGCAGCTTTGTAATCCAGGTAGTGGCTGAGATCGGAGCTAATGACGATAAGTGTCCCGGGGCCGCCCCAGAGCGCCTCGAGCGCCCCCGCGACCGTATCCGGGGCAGCATCACCGACTACCAGCGGGACGATCGTGAACTCGTCCAGAATCGTCTGTAAGAAGGGCAGATGTACCTCGAGGCTGTGTTCGAAGGTATGCGCCTGATCGAAAACCGTGATCGCCGGCAGATTCAGGCCGACCATCGCGTCCTTGTCGATCGGCACGTCCCCCAACGGCGTCCGGAACGCGTCGGCGCTGCTCGATGCCAGGCCGCGCACCGGCACGCGGTGGCACGGACCGAGCAGAATCACGCGCGTAATCTGTTCGCGATACGGCCGGACCCTTGCATAAGCCGTGGCGGCGACCGGGCCGGAGTAGACATAGCCCGCGTGCGGTACGATCAGCG
>JBHIDG010000015.1:0-17869 GCA_046760025.1 Woeseia sp.
TGCCTGTCTGCGAGCCGTACAGGATGGTCAACGTATTTGACGGGTCGGGCGCCGGCTGAGGAACGGGCGGTACGGCAGTCTCGCTCCGGGCCGCGAGCCCGGCAACGTAGCCACTAACCCACTGCAACTGGTCCGGCGTCAGTCCGTCCAGCGCGTCTTGCACTTTCTGCGTCTGAGCGGTGTCGAGCGGCGGGGCTATCGTACTTGCAGCAGTATTGCTCACAACTGTCCTTCGTCGGGTTTGCAGTCAGAGGCAAACCTTACGAAGCGGCGTGAGTAACGTGAACGTATTTGTCGTTATCGGGATATAACGCCGCGGCATATCGCCGAACGGATATCAGTAGATACGTATCCCGCCGTGACGCTTGCGGCTGCGATAGTCCACCAGCCAGAGTCCGAACAGGAAACCTGCCAGAAGACAAACACCCAGCGCGCCGGCCACCCAGGCGAAGGGCATGCTGAACTGAAGACTTGCCTGCCGCCGGCGGAACCTCTCGTTTTCCTGCGTCAACTTCTCGACTCTGGCCCTGGTATCATCGAGTGTCGCCTGACGCTTTGCCAGGTCGCTTTCGAGTGCCGCGATCGTTGCCGCGGGGCCGGCGAACGCCTGTTTCGTATCCTCCACTTCCCGGGCAAGTCTCTCGTTTTCGGCGAGCGTTTCAGTAACGATCAGTTTGGCCGGTTTCTCGAAGACGAGGTACGCCGCCTTCAGGTAACCCTGTACACCGTCCGGAAGCCGAACGTGTGCAAAGTTCCGGTCGCGGGACAGGATTTCCACCTGCTGGCCGGATTCGAGTGTTCGAAACGCACGGTCGCTCGTGTCCCCCACCCGGTGCAGTCCGAGCCGCAGATTGTCGGTGACGTATGCCGTTTCCGCGAGCGCGGCCGCGGTCATCGCCGTTAATACTACAAGCCCAATCGCGAAACGCATGTCTTTTTCTCCCAGACGATCCCGGGATTTTACTAGAACCTTATTGTTCATACAGCCAGCGGAGCAGGGCTGCCTGTACTTCTTCGCCCGGGCCACGGTGGACGTCTGCGTAATTTTGGAGCACGACAAGGCTGTATCGCCCGCCGGATCTGGAGTGGAGGTAGCCCGCGATCGCGGCCACGTTGTCTATCCGGCCGGTCTTGATATGCGCTTTGCCGGTCAGCGGATCCTCCCGAAAACGTCGAGCCAGCGTGCCATCGAGTCCGGACACCGACAGGGAAGACAGGAATTCGGGCATATAGGGACTCTGCCACGCGTAGCGCAACAATTCACCGAGATTGCGCGCGGAGATTCGTGACTTCCGGGATAATCCCGACCCGTTATCGAGTTTCAGCTCGGTGGCCTGCAGCCGTTTGCTCTTGAGCCAGTCTTCGATGACCTGCCTGCCGCCGTCTTCGGTGCCGGGCACGTCGACCTTCTCGGCGCCCAGTGTAAAAAGCAGTTGGCGGGCCATCACGTTGTTACTGTGTTTGTTTACCTTCGTGATGATATCGGCAAGTGGCCAGGACTCGAATACCAAGAACGGTTCTATGTCGTCCGGTGTTATCGCATTCCAATAGCTTCCCGAAAACTCACCGCCCGATTCCTTCCAGATACTCTTGAAAATCCCGTAGGCAAACTCATTGTGTCCGAGCGCCGTACGACCTATCGAAAAACTTTCGCAACCACTGGGGAAGTTGCCGGTCATCACCATGAGGTTGTAGTCGCCGCTCGGTGTAATGGTAATGCCGCGCTGATAGCCACGGCAGCGACCAGGTACGAGCCTAATTCTGTTATCGATAAGCAGGTTTTCGAGTGGCGGATCGAGACGGATATCGACAGCTGCCGAATCAGGGTCGGGCTCGAAGTGGTAGCGCACGACCTTGAAGTTCATCATCAGTGCATTCGGCGCAACGTTATATGCGCGCAGTGGTTCGCTGTCGAACTTGGCGGGATCGTGAAGCGGCACGTCGAAATAGCTGTCGTCTATTAAAAGGTCACCCGTTATTTTTCTGATTCCTTTTTGTCGAACCTCGTGCAGCATCTGCCATATACGTTCGGTCACGAGAAACGGATCGCCATACCCTTTCAGCAGAAGGTCACCGTTCAGTACATCGCCCTTCGTTTCACCCAGCAGATAGATCTCCGTCTTCCACGTATAGGCGGGGCCGAGGATGTCCAGCGCCGCGAGCGTCGTCAGCAGCTTGATGACGGATGCCGGGTTGCGCGGCACGTCCTCGTTCCAAGTCAGAACGGGCTTCCCTGTATCGAGATTCTCGATATAAACGCTGAGACTCGAATCGGGCGCCCGCCGCAGGTTCAGCGAACTTTGTACGCCGACCGGTAATACGCTCTCGGCCAGTCCGGACAAGGGCAACGCAAGAATAATGAGGACCAGGATGTTGATTCGTGCACTCATCGACGTCCCGGCTTTCGAAGGCCGAATGACCTGATGCGGTCAGCCAGCGTGGTCGGCCGGACCCCGAGCAGCTCCGCTGCCCCGCCCCTGCCGGATATTTTCCAGTCGGATCGTCCAAGGGCGGTTAACAGGTTTTTCCGTTGCAGTAACTTCATTTCCTTGTCGGTGAGAATCATTCCAGCCTCGGCCGGTTCCGTGAAAATCGCGACCGTGCGGATCACGGAGCCGTCCGCCAGCCGCTCCACCAGCGAAGTCGTCAGACACTCCACCACCTCTCCGGACCCGGTCAAAAAATCGATCCGTCCATTCACGAGCTTACCCGTTCGCCTCAGCGTTGCCAGGAATTCGCTCTCAATTCTCCGGGCGCTCGCGGCGGTGACGAAATCCGCGGGTTTGTGACCCGTCATTGCTTCGCGTGTCCGTCCGAGGCGGCCGGCCAGGGCGTCGTTAACCTCGAGGAACCGGCCCTCGCCGTCAATCAGGGCCGCCATCACAGGCAGCCTGCGGAAGAACCACTGATAATCGTCGGCTATGGTCATGGCGCAGAGTTATACGAAATATCGTAACTCTTGTCACGGAATTCCGTATTTCACGGAATTCCGTGATCTGGTTTACGTTGCAACCCGCTGATTTACAACAGCTTCCAAAAAAAGTGCCTGGAAGGCCTTGAATTTCGCTCGGAAGGCGGCATATCCCGACGATAAACGGCGGCATGCTGGCCCCGGATGCCTCTCCCCCGATCTTCCGGAAGCTCATGTCGCCGGGGACCGGAAGGTCCGGCGGCAACTCCCCCTATTATGTTGCCGCATTGCAAGGGAGCCGGAGGCCGCTCCGTGTCGGATCGGACCGCCGAACGCATTATGGGTTCGGCGAATCCGGCTCCTTGCTTTTTATCGGTGCCGGTTACGGTGATTTTCGGTCCTGCGGCTCCGGTGCCTTGCGGATTGTGCGCTCAGTCCCTCGCGGAGTTTCCGCAGCCAGATTCTCGCCCACGCAAACTCAATGCCGAGGACCGCAAGCCCGATCGGTATAACAACCATCGCGGGCCCGGGTGTCACGATCATTACGATGCCTATTGCCAGCACGGTACCGCCGACGGCCAGCACTGCGATCCGGCGGGCGGTTTTGTAAGTCAGTCTGGCAGCCCCGTCCATTGCACATCATCGTCGACAAGTCACAGATTGGTTACCAAGCGTATCACTTGTCTTTTTTCGGCGCGATATCGTAGCCTTTGTGGAATGCGCAAAGCGTTTCTATTGGGGATCCTGGCGACGGCCTTATCGGTCAAAGTCGCAGCCGGCCCGAGGCCCGCGCAGCGCATCGACATCACTGCCGACACACCGACCGTGTCGGTACAGCCGCGTGGGGCCGGCCGCATTGCCTTTCGACTCCCGACTCTCACCTACGCCCTGACGCTGACGATGGTCTGTGATGAGGAGTGGCGACCGGCATCGGTGTCTATCAACGTCGCCGACAGCCGAATGTCGATCGATGAAGAGCTGCTGAGAAGCAGTGCGGCAATAGACGTGGAACTGAAGATTCCGTCAAATCAGATCGCACCGTTGCGGATCGAGCGATTTTGCGTCGAGGAAAATACGGACGGCGTCCCGCCAGACGATAATTTCGTAACCATCGCTGCCGCACTGTCCGCGCAGGCCTCACTGCTTTGCATTTTGGAATCCGAACAGTCGATCGTTTATGTCACCAAACCGCTGGACGTAACGCTCGAATGCGAAACCCCCGAAGTCGCGCGCGACTAGCCTGAGTTAGTCGGTCCGTGGAGGTGCCGGTTGAGGAATGCAACCGTCTGTTCCCAGGCCTTGTCGGCGGCCTCCGCGTTATAGTTATTCCCGGACGGATTGGCGAAGGCATGACCAACGTCGGGATAAATTTCGATCTCGTAGTCCTTACCCAGATTCTCCAGGGCTTTTTCGAACCCCCGTACCGAATCTACTGGTATTCCCGAGTCTTCGGCCCCGAATATGCCGAGAATCGGGACGCTCAGGGGCCTGAGTCTCGATTCGCTGGTGGTCACCCGGCCGTAGTAGATAACGGCGGCATCGAGCTCTTCGGGAAAGAGAAGCGCCGTGTTCAGTGACCAGCCGCCGCCAAAGCACCAACCCAGCGACGCGACACGCGGCGCTCCCGCCGTGTTCCGTACGAAATCATATGCCTGCCGAATATTTTCGTTCGCGCTTTCCGGGTCCTCGACGACCTCCATCATCAGCGCCCGGGCGTCGCCGGGCGTAGTTGCTGTTTTGCCGCCAAACAGGTCGACGGCCAGCACGATGTATCCCAGCCCTGCCAATCGATCCGCCATTGCTCGCACACCGTCATTGAGGCCCCACCATTCATGAATGACGATGACCGCCGGCAGCGGCTTGACCATGTCGGTAGGGATGACAAAGTGCCCGTAACTCAGGTCGTCGCCGACTTCCGCATATGCAAGTTTTTCTGCAACCACCGGCCGCTCCGCGGCAATTCTCGCCCCCTCGCTCGGCGTTGCGGTGTCGTTCGCATGCTCGCGGGACATCGCATCGACGTTTTCGATTGCCGCCGCTTTTTCGGCGTCTTCTGCGGTTTGCTGTGGCTCGCAAGCCGCAGCGCATAACAACACGAACAGCAGTCCGGGGATGTATTTCGGGTTTCCTTGGTAATGCCGGCTCATGGCTTGTCCCTGCAAAATTTTCGGTAGTGTAATGCAAAGGCGAATAGCCGGCAAAGGCCCGAGCAGGCTACACTCCGCGAAAATTTACGCGCAATTGTCTCGACATTCAGGCTGGGATATCAATGATTCTGTTGCAAGAGACCATCATCTACCTCCTCGCCGCGATAATCGCGGTTCCCGTCGCGAAGCGGCTGCGATTAGGTTCGGTACTCGGTTACCTGACCGCCGGCATTATCATCGGACCGTTCGGATTCCGTTTTGTCCGTGACCCGGGGCATATCCTGCATTTCGCCGAACTCGGCGTAGTGTTCCTGTTATTCATCATCGGACTCGAACTGCAACCGTCAAGACTCTGGGTCTTGCGCAGGATGGTCTTCGGGCTCGGCAGCGCCCAGGTAGTTCTGAGCGCGATCGTCATCGCATCGATGGCCTGGGCCTCCGGCTATACGCCGACGGCTGCCGTAGTGTCCGGCCTTATCCTGGCGCTGTCTTCGACGGCGTTAGTGCTTCATCTGCTTGCGGAAAAGAAACAGCTAACGACGTCTCACGGCCGTGCCGCATTTTCCATACTGCTTTTTCAGGACCTGGCGGTCATTCCCCTGATCGCCGTGTTGCCGTTGCTTTCGACCGGCGGAACGGGGGCGTTCGATCCGATTGACGTCTTGATCATGCTGTCAAGTATCGCCGCCCTGATCATCGGCGGCCGATACCTGCTGCGGCCGGTGCTTCGAGCCGTCGCCTACACGAAACTGCCCGAAATATTCACGGCGACGGCGCTACTGGTCGTCATCGGCGCCGCCCTCCTTATGCAGCTGGCAGGCATCTCAATGGTCCTGGGAGCGTTTGTTGCCGGCATGCTGCTGGCCGACTCCGAATACCGGCACGAACTCGAGGCCGACATTGCGCCATTCAAAGGACTGCTGCTGGGTCTGTTTTTCATTGCCGTGGGGATGTCGGTCAACATTGGATTGTTGGCCCAAGAGCCGGCAACGATATTGCAAATTGTCTTCGGCCTGATGTTCGCAAAGGCAATCGTCCTTTACCCGCTCGCAAGAGCCTTCGGGATGTGCGACCACAGGAATGCGCTGGGTCTGTCTGCCGTCTTGTCACAGGGCGGCGAGTTCGCTTTCGTGTTATTCGCCCTGGTCGCCCGCGAAAATATTATCGACGCCACGCTGATTGACAGGCTGATCCTCGCCGTCGCGGTATCGATGTTGCTCACACCGGTAATCTATCTGCTTGCCGAACGCTTCGCTGCGCGTATGGCCGAACAAGTTCCCGTTTTCGACCGAATGGAAGATGAGGGGAACGCGGTAATCATTGCGGGGCTCGGTCGCGTCGGGCAGATCGTTGCCCGACTCTTGCGTATGAGAGGACAGCCATTCACCGCATTGGAGGTCGACTCGGCACAGGTAGATATCATTCGCCGGTATGGTAACAAGGTCTATTTCGGTGACGCCTCCCGGCTTGATGTATTGCGGGCTGCAGGTGCCGATCGGGCGACATTGTTCGTGCTTGCGATTGACGATATGCAGGCGTCCACGAGGATCGCAGAGTCGATCATCCGCCACTTCCCACATCTGACTGTGGTCGCCCGTGCGAGAAACCGCCGACATGCCCACAAGCTCATGGATCTCGGCATCACGCATATCTTTCGGGATACGCTGTTGTCCAGCCTGGCCATGAGCGGGCGCGTCCTGGAGGTCCTGGGCTTCGACCGGGAGGAGGTTGAACGAACCATGGAAACCTTCAGGGAACGCGACGAGCGACTGTTGTTCGAGCAGCACGCGATTCATCATGATGAGGAGCGCCTGATACAGTCCGCGAAAGATACGGCCCGCGAGCTGGAGTCGCTGTTGAGAAGCGACTTCCGGGACTAGCGTGTGTCAAAATAAAGGTCGACACACGGATAGTACCGCCATGACTGTCAAGCAAAGCAAGAGTCCCGTTTCATTCGCGCCGCGTCGGCCGTCATTCGAACTGGCCGAAGCGCTTGCCGTCGACTGGCATGGTGGTAATGCCTTCAGAACGGCGTTCTTCAACGCCATGTCCATGCTGTTTCCGCTAGGCGAGAAATTCTTCATCGACAGCGTTCGCCATTTCAGGGACCGGATCGACGACCCGAAACTCCTGGAGGAAATCACCGCATTTCAGGGGCAGGAAGCGACACACCGACTCCAGCATCAGAAGTACAACGAGTTACTTTGCGGGCGGCGGGGATACGATCTCGATCGTTGCGAGCGGCCGATCCGGGACAGGATGGCCTGGGCATATCGGGAGTTGTCCGCCAGGCGACGTCTCGCCGGGACGGCCGCCAACGAGCACATCACCGCCATCATGGCAAACGACATGCTCACCTACAGGGATGCGCTTACCGGTGCCGATCCCAATGTGGCATCGCTGTGGCTATGGCACGGCGTCGAGGAGACCGAGCACAAGGCGGTGGCGTTCGATGTGTTTGTCGCCGTAGGCGGCACCGTCAGGGAGCGACGTCAGGCAATGCTGTGGAATACTTTTTTCTTCTTCAAGGATACTTTCCGTAATCTGTGCATCATGCTGCGGCACGACGGTAAGCTCTGGAGCCTTCGGGAGTGGCTTAGCGGTCTGAATTATCTTGTTGTCAGGCCCGGTATCCTGCGCCGCGTATTGGTTCCGTACCTGCGGTTCTTCAAAAAAGATTTTCATCCCTGGCAACACGATAACCGCGACCTTATCGCTGCATGGAAAGAAGAATACCCGGATTCCGCCTCCCCGACACTTACTTGAACAACCCACAAAACATCTGGAGGCGCGCCTGGGCGTTTGTCAGGGAGTCACTCAGTGACAACGAGACCGACTTCACTGCCGGCCCACTCGGCCGCGCGCTTGGCCTGCTGGCCATACCGATGATGCTCGAAATGGCGATGGAAGCCGTGTTTGCCGTGGTCGACATCGCCTTCGTATCCAGGCTAGGCACCGACGCGATCGCCGCCGTCGGCATCACGGAAGCTCTGATCACCGTGCTGTATGCGGTCGCGATCGGTCTCGGCATGGGCGTAACGGCAATGGTCTCGCGGCGCATCGGCTCGAAGGATCCGGATGCCGCGGCCACGGTCACAGGCCAGGCTATCTGGGTCGGCGCAGTATTGGCAATTGCAATCGGTTTGCCGGGCGTGATCTACGCTGCCGGCCTGTTGCGGGCGATGGGCGCCAGTGAATCCGTCATCGACGTGGGCACGGGATTTACGGCGGTCTTGCTCGGCGGTTCCGCCAGCATACTGTACTTGTTTCTGTTGAACGCCGCGTTCCGCGGTGCCGGCGACGCACCGATCGCGTTGCGTTCACTCGCGCTCTCGAATGCCATCAACATCGTACTCGACCCCTGCCTGATCTTCGGCCTCGGCCCGTTTCCCGAACTCGGCGTTACTGGTGCAGCAGTGGCAACGACGATCGGTCGCGGTATCGGTGTCGCGTATCTCCTGTATTGTCTTTTCGAGACGCGTGGTCGCCTGCGTCTTAACACCAACCACCTCGCGATCGTGCCCGCCATCATCGTCCGAATGGTCAAAATATCGATCGGCGGCGTGGGTCAGTTCCTGATTGCGACCGCGAGCTGGATCGCGATCATGCGAATCGTTGCCCTGTGGGGCAGTGCCCCGATTGCCGCCTATACGATCGCCTTGCGCCTGATCGAGTTCGCGTTGCTGCCTGCCTGGGGTCTCGGTAACGCCTGCGCAACGCTGGTGGGACAGAATCTCGGTGCCGGACAACCGGAGCGGGCGGAACAATCGGTGTGGCGGGCATCCCATTACAACGCAGTTTTCATGACCGTGCTGGGTCTCGTGTTAATAGCCATCGCACCGCAGATCGTCGGCTGGTTTTCAAGCGAGGCGGATGTCTTGCGTTTCGGTACGAGCTGCCTGAGAATTCTCGGCATCGGCTACCCGATGTATGCGGTGGGGATGATCATCATTCAGGCGATGAACGGCGCCGGCGATACCTACACGCCATCGGTGCTGAACTTCATGTGTTTCTGGGTGATGCAGATTCCGCTAGCTTACTGGTTGGCTGCGTCTATCGATCTCGGACCCAACGGCGTTTTTCTTTCCATTGTCATGTCGGAGTCAGTACTTACCATTCTCGGCGTCTTGATCTTCCGCCGCGGCAGGTGGAAAACGCAGATGGTCTGATGCAATTCGCAGCGCCACGCAAAACCACAACCTCTCAAACAAAAGGATTTATATCAACATGACTGAATTATCGATGCTTGCCAATATCGCGGAGATACTGGGCATATTTATCGTCATTGGTGGTCTTTTTTTCGCTTTGCTCCAGATGCGACATCTGCGCCAGCAACGACGTGAACTGGCGGCCATTGAACTGTTTCGTTTTTTTGCGAGCCCGACATTCACCGAGGCGTATCGTAGCGTGCTGCATCTGCCGGACGGTATGAGCGCGGAAGACATCAGGACGAACAAGTCGAAACTCGAAAACTCGGCTGTACTCATCAGCACGACAATGGAGAATATCGGTGTGATGACCTTTCAGCGCATCGTGCCGTTTCTGGTCGTCAACGATCTCGTTGGAACCAGTGTGACAATACTCTGGCGCAAGCTCGAAGACTGGGCAGTTGCGCTGCGTGAAGAACTCGGCACACCGAATGCCTTCGAATGGTTTCAGTGGCTGGCGGAGCGGATCGAGGAGTACGCGCCGGACGATGCAAAACCCGCCTATCAGGCCTTCAACGCCTGGGCGCCCATGCGACTGACCCATGAGCTCTGATGTACCGCTTATCGATATTCATAACGCGACAATTTATCGCGGCGACACGCGCGTCTTTGATCATTTCAACCTGACGATCGATCAGCACGAGCAGGTCGCTGTTTTGGGTCCCAACGGCTCGGGCAAGACCACACTGCTCAAAGTCGTCAACCGCGAAATCTATCCGGTCATCAAGGAGGAGTCACGTGTGCGCATTCTTGGTCGGTCACGATGGAACGTATGGGAGCTTCGTTCTCACGTCGGTGTCGTATCGCATGACCTTCAGTCCGGGTACAGAAGCACGACCTCCGGTCTTGACGTCGTGCTATCGGGATATCTCTCGAGCGTCGGCG
This sequence comes from Woeseia sp., assembly GCA_046760025.1. Taxonomy (GTDB): domain Bacteria; phylum Pseudomonadota; class Gammaproteobacteria; order Steroidobacterales; family Woeseiaceae; genus JACZWL01. Next base: position 10,152 of record JBHIDG010000015.1, read on the forward strand.
TGCACGGCCTGCTCGCCGGGCGTATTACCAGCCGGCAGAGGAAAAGAGCGAAGGCAGTTATGCGCGAACTTGGCGTCGACGCCCTCGCGGAAACGCCGCTCGGCAATATGTCGACCGGGCAGCAAAGGCGGTGTCTGTTGGGTCGCTCACTCGTGCACGACCCCGACACGCTGATCCTCGATGAGCCGACGGCCGGCCTGGATCTCACCGCGAGCTTCGATTATCTCGCGCGAATCCACAGGCTCGTGGAAAAGGGCAAGAACATCGTGCTCGTCACGCACCTGCTTAACGAGATCCCGCCCGACATCGAGCGAATCGTATTGTTGCGAGAAGGATCCATCGTTGCCGATGGATCCAAAGACGAGATCCTGACCGAGAACAACCTGCAGCAGACGTATGGGACCAAGATCAAGGTGGCCCGTGTCGATGGCTACTACCTGGCGTACCCACCCTCCGAATAACGCCTTTCCGCTCGGGTCCGCCCGCTGGATATTCAAAACGTGACCCACTACGATGCTTCCTGTATCGAATGGTCATAATCTCGAACAATGAATACTCGACCGCCCTCGTTATTTCTGGTCTTGACCGGCTGGCTGGCAGCCATGCCGGCATATGCCGCCGACCTGGATACGGCCGCGGCCGTCGAAGCGACTACGGGCGCCACGATCGAGGTAGTGACCGGCCTGACAAATGTCGGCTCGGCGATGCTCGTCATCGCGATTGCCTTCGGCCTGTTGCTGACGCTTTTTCTTCGCACTTCGGCCATCCATGCAGGCAGGTTCGTAACGGCCCGCATCGGCAAGCGCCGCATTATCGGAATCCTGAGAAAGAAAAGCGCCAACGTACTCGATGACTTCATCCTGCCGGGCGCCTACGGCGGGCTGACAAAGATTGACTATGCGATGCTGACGTCCGGCGGAATAATCTGTATTCAGACCAAGCACTGCAACGGTATCGTGTTCGGTGGTCGCGATGACCCGCAGTGGACAAACGTCGACGGTATGCATCGCCGAAAATTCCTTAACCCGATGATTCAGAACGAAGGCCGGACCCGGGCATTGCAGAAGGTCGTACCGACAGTACCTGTCGCCAACCTGGTCGTCTTCACCGGCAGCGTCCAGTTCACAGCGCCGCTCGAGAAAAACGTTGTGCACGTGCGCGACTTGAACAGCTATATCGCCAAGTACGTGTTCGGACCTTGCAAGATCAAGGATTGGGATGCCGTCTGGATGACGATGCAAGCCGCGGCGCTTACTGACGAGGATTCGCGCAAGGACCTGAACGCCCAGCTCAGTTTCTCGTAGTAGCCCGTCCTTACAGGCTACTTCGTATATACTCCGTCGCAAATTCCAATAACGGATTCAGATCATGTCGGAAGCCTTGGTCAGCTCTCCGGGCGGAGTGCTTGCAATCCTTTGTGCCGTAGCAGCCTTCTGGTTTTACATTGACCAGGTAACGCAGTGGAAGCTGTTTCAATACGTTCCGCCGTTGTTGTTCATCTATGCAACGCCAGTATTTCTGAATAATCTTGACATCATCCCGAGCGGGTCGGCCATTTATTCTGGTCTGAGCAAATATGCCTTGCCGGTCTTTATCGTTCTGATGCTGCTCAAAGTAAACGTGCAGGCCGCGGTTCGAATCATGGGCAAGGGCGTCCTGGTTATGCTCATGGGGACGGCGGGTGTCATTGCCGGTGCGGTTATCGCGTACGCCGTCGTACATCGCTGGCTCGCGCCGGACGCCTGGAAGGGATTCGGCGCACTTGCGGGAAGCTGGATCGGCGGCACGGGCAACATGGCGGCCGCCAGCGAGATGCTGGGCACGCCGGCCGAACAATTCGGTCTCGCTGTGCTGGCCGACAACGTGGTCTATATCGTCTGGCTGCCGCTTCTCCTCGCGTCAAGAAACTTCGCCGATCGCTTCAATGCCTGGGCGAAGGTTCCCGAAGATCGGGTGCGCATGATGGATTCCGCTTCGGCGGCAGCCGTCGAAGAGGAGCGGATGCCGGCTATGCGCGATTACATTTATCTCGCGGCAATCGCCATCGCGGTCACCTGGCTGGCCAGCAATCTTGCATCGATCTTTTTCAACGCGATGATGCAGAACTATCCGTCACTCGAGACCCTCCTGTCGGAATCAACCTGGCGCATCCTGTTGATTACGACGATCGCATTGGCGCTCTCGGCGACGCCGGTGTCGCGACTACCCAATGCAACCGCGATCGGTACTGCCCTGATTTATGTTTTCGTCGCCGGCATGGGTGCCAGAGCCAGCATAGAAGGCTTCGGGCAGGCACCTGCTTTCCTGCTGGGCGCATTCATCTGGATTTTCATTCACGGCGGCTTTTGTCTTGCCGGGGCACGACTATTCAAGGTGGACGTGCACAGCGTCGCGATCGCGTCTGCCGCTAACATCGGCGCGGCCGCCTCTGCGCCGATCATCGCAGCTTTCCACCGGCCCAGCCTCGTGCCCGTATCCATTCTGATGGCCTTGCTGGGATATGCAATGGGCAACTATCTCGCCCCACTGGCGGGACACCTGGCGAGGATAGCCGTCGGGGGCTAGCCTGAACACTGCGCCGGTTGGCGCAATATTCAGGCTAGCTGTCGATCCGCCAGGGCGGGTATTTTCGGTTTTCTCCGGCCCAGTAAAGACAGAGCGTGTTGCCGGACGGGTCTTTCAGCCTCGCTTCGCGCCATAGCCATTGTTCGTCATGCGGCAGTTGCAGAAATTCGAGTCCCTTGTCCAGCAACTCTTCACAGAACGCATCCAGTTTCTCGTGCTCGAAATAGACCACCGTGGTACCGCCGAGCTCCGACTCCCTTGCTGCGTGAACCGAAAACGTGGAGTCACCGTCCGGACACACGAACCTCGCATAGTGGTCCGTGTCGGTAATTTGTATGAGACCCAATTTCTTGTAGAACTCCACTGACTCGGGAATATTTCGGGCCGGCAGCGTCACCTGATTCAGATTCATTTTTGGATGTCTCCCGGTGTCCTGATCACCGCTACGATAATGGTATGGTGCGCGCATGGGAACAGTGCTGCGTTGGCTGAGGAGAATAGGTATCGGGCTTGCCGGTGGCATCTTTGTCAGCGTGCCGGCAACGTTGTGGCTGTGGCAGAATCGGGACTCGGTCTGGGACCTGGACCTGGCAATTGCCGAGTCTACGAACGCCGGCCCCGGTAACGTCACAGTCACCTGGCTCGGCGTCACGACCCTGCTGTTCGACGACGGCGATACACAGATCCTCATTGACGGTTTCTTCTCGCGGCCGGGCATCCTGGACATCACATTCCACAGACCTGTCGTATCCGACGCTGCAAACATCAATTACGTCCTGGATGAGTACCGAATGCGGCGCCTCGCGGCGGTGATTCCCGTGCATTCGCATTATGACCATGCCATGGATGTCGGTGCCATCGCGAACCGGACAAGTGCGTCCGTCGTCGGCACCGAATCCACCGCCAACATAGCGCGCGGTGCGAACGTTCCGGAAGAGCAGATCATGATGGTCACGAGCGGTGACTCTCTGGGGTTCGGAGATTTCACCGTGACTTTCATCACCTCCAGACACGTGCCAGACGGCTTCGGCGACAACCATCTGCTGCCCGGGTTTATGTCGGAACCAGTGCGGCAACCGGCAGTTTTTACTGAATGGCGCGAGGGTGGTAGCTGGTCGTTATTGATCGGCCACCCGAGCGGCACGACCCTCGTCCAGGGCATCGCCGGATTTATCGAGGGCGCGCTGGCGGAGAGCAGAGCGGATGTCGTGATGCTAAGTGTTGCGGGCCTTTACGGGCAGGGCCTCCGGTACGCGCAGGAGTACTGGCAACAGACCGTCGGGCAAACCGGAGCAAAGCGGGTTTTGGTGATTCATCATGATGACTTTACACAGCAGTTTGGACAAATCAGGCTGATGTCAAAGGCGTTCGACAACGTCGGTAAAACCCTGAACTGGCTGAACGAGTTCGCAGGCGCCGGTGAACAAGACATTGAGCTCCTGCTGCCGCCCTTTGGAGAGCCCGTCAGTCTCTACTGAGCTCACCCAGCATTCTCTCGATCCGGCCAGGCAATTCACCGATGTCTTCTTTGAGTACCTTCGGGAAGCGCTTGACTCTGTGCTCAATCTTGGCCGCGAGGCTGCGGTCGCCGATCTCTTTCTGAAAAACGAGTTTCAGCGGGCCGCGCCCGCGAAGGTACCTGGCGCCCTTTTCCCCTGCCGTATGTTCCGCAAATCTCCTCCGCACATCGGTCGCGATGCCAGTGTAGACGCTGCCGTCGCCGCAGCGTATCAGATAGACACTCCAGGATGACACTTACGGTTCCTGCGACTTGCGAATGACGCGTTTTGTCGAAGCCGGGTAGTTCTCCAACAGGACAGCCGGCCTCACGGGCCTATGCTCGAAGTTACCGCCGCAATTCAGACAGACGCCACCCAGCACCTCATCGGCACATGTGCTGCAGAAAGTGCACTCGAACGTGCAGATCATCGCATCGGCCGAGTCAGGCGGCAGGTCGCGACCGCAGTACTCGCAGTTTGGCCGCAGCTCGAGCATCGCGGCGTCCGATCAGGCGTTGCCGCCCGCCAATGTACCGCCGAGGACACGGAACACTCCGGCTTCGACGCTTGCCTGGTTCTCGGGGGTTTCGTCATAAACGAGCACAATTTCTTTCGCCCCGTTCAACGCCTCTGCGGGCTCGCGCAGCTCCAGCGTCAGCATGTTTCCGGTCAGTCTTGCCTCTTGAATCATGTCGTGACCGGCATATTGCTGTTCGTTTATCTCGATATATATCGCATCGTCGAGCTCCTCATCCTCGGCGCGCATGAGCAGCAGATAATCGTCGATATCGCCACTGTCAGTCGTCTTGGCAAAGAACAACATCGTAGCGTTCTCCCTGATATCGAAAGCCACGGTATCGTAAGTCCGGGTGTTTGACATTGATTTACCTGCCGGCTGGATGAGAGTTCATAGTGTACGCGATGCGGCCGTCTTTCTCATGCCAGATCCCGGCAAGCCACTGGTGAAATCGACTACGAAACTCCCGGTCGTTTTCGTAGTCTCCCTCGACCATCCAGTTTTCGACCGTGCGCTTCCTGACGTCGATCATGACGCCTTCGAATTCACCGCAGCACAGATCCCAGAAATGCGTCACACCGTTCGGATAGACGAGTGTTACGTCCAGTATCGAGTCGAACATTTCTCCCATCGACGTAAGTGCCAGCGCGATACCGCCGGCTTTCGGCGGCAGCAGATATTCGTACCGGGACTTTGTCCTGATTTTCTTCTCCTGGGTGAATCTCGTCCCCTCGATGAAATTAAAAACGCTGGTCGGGGCTTCCCGAAATTTCCTGCAGGCTTTGCGGGTCGCCTCGAAATCCCTGCCCTTCTTGCTCGGGTACCTTGCAAGGTAGGACTTCGAGTGACGCTTCATGAACGGAAAGTCCATTGCCCACCAGGCGATGCCTAGAATCGGAAACCAGATCAGCTCCTGTTTCAGAAAGAACTTCAGGAGCGGGATACGCCTGTTCAGCACCACCTGTAGCACAACGATATCTACCCAGGTCTGGTGATTGGCGATTACGAGGTACCAGCCCTGTCGATTCAGGTCCCCGATACCGCGAACCTCCAGTCGATCAGACCGGCGAAGCCCGAGAACCACGGCATTGCAGGTGACCCAGTTCTCTCCCATCGCCATGATCCGGCGGGCCATGACGCGGCGGAAGGACTTTGCAGGCACCAGCAGTTTGACCACGGCAAACAGCAATAGAGGAACACACCAGACGACGGTATTGACCGTCAGCACGGCGAATGTGGCTACCCCTCTCAGATTTCTTGGTATTTTTGCGAGCATGCCCGGTTAATCCTGACCGTGAGCATTGCATTCTATCCGGAATACTGGCTTGCCGCGGGCAGGTGACCGCAACCTTGCTGTGCCCGCGCCCTTGGAGTACTGTGGTTTATCAGCCTCCCACATCCGTGCAATCGAAGAGCGACAAGACATGATTACACTCACGATCAATGGCGAGCGGTATGACATCGATGTCGACCCTTCCACACCGTTACTCTGGGTTATCCGGGAACAGGCCGGCTTGACCGGCACCAAGTTCGGCTGCGGCATCTCGCAGTGCGGTGCCTGCACGGTTCACCTCAACGGCTCGGCCGTTCGCTCTTGCGCAACGCCCGTGCAGGCCGCGGCCAACCGTAACGTCACGACCATCGAAGGCATTGGCAACAACGGCACCGGATTGCATGCGGTACAAGAGGCATGGATCGAGGAGCAGGTCCCTCAATGTGGTTACTGTCAGTCCGGGCAGATCATGTCCGCCGTGGCGCTGCTCGATCAAAACCAGTCCCCGAGCGACGAGGACATCGATCAGGCAATGAGCGGTAACGTCTGCCGTTGCGGCACTTATCCGCGCATCCGTCGCGGCATCAAACGGGCCGCGGCAATGCTTGGCGATTCAAGCAACAGCGGGGAGCAGGCAAATGGGTAAGTGGACGAGACGCGCATTCATATCGACCGGCGTCCTTGCCGGTGGAACCCTCGCAATCGGCATCGCCATCCGACCGGGCGACCGCAGATCCAGAGTCTTCGACCTTGTCGCAGCCGAACAAGAAAAGCTGTTGAACATCTGGGTGAAGATTTCCCCGGATAACACCGTAACCGTGATCGTCCCGCATGCCGACATGGGACAGGGCGTGCATACCACGCTGGCCACGATGCTGGCCGATGAGATGGACGCGGACTGGTCGAAGGTCAGCATGCTCGAGGCCCCGTCGCACGAGGAATACGCCAACTACGCGCTCGCCCGCGGCTACTCCCTCGGCGAAAAGGATTTCCCGTCCTTCCTGATCGACACGGTCGACGGATTTTTCCTTAAAACCACGCAATTCATGGGCCTGCAGATCACAGGCGGCAGCACATCCGTCCGGACCACGGGCATGATCGCCATGCGGGTCGCCGGCGCGGCGGCCAGATCTGTTTTGAAGCAGGCCGCAGCCGATGCCTGGCAGGTCCCGGTCGAGGAGCTCGAGACCAAAAACAGCCACGTCTACCACGCGGCAGGTAATCGCAGCGCCGCGTATGCGTCTTTTGCCGCTCAGGCTGCCGAACTCAAGGTGCCGCCCAAGCCTGTCCTCAAGTCCGAGAAGGAATTCACCATCATGGGCCGCTCGGTCCCGCGGATGGACATCCCGTCGAAGGTCGACGGCACTGCAAGGTTCGGCATCGATGCCATGCTTCCCGGCATGAAATACGCCACCGTGAATGCAGCGCCCGTTTTCGGCGACACGATCAAATCGATCGATACCGCATCGGTGCAGGAAATGGCCGGTGTCAGAAAAGTCATCAACCTCGGCGACGCCGTCGCCGTCGTCGCCGACGGCTACTGGCAGGCCAGGCAGGCGGTCGACAGGATCGCCGTCGAATATACACCCAGCGGCAACGGCGAAATCGAGCAAGGCGATATCTACAAGCAGTTCGCAGCCGACATGGATCGCGCAACCGAGAAAGGCGATCAGCAGATCGATTTCCAGATAGGCGATGCCGAGGCGGCGCTCAGCGCTGCCAGCAGAATCGTCGAAGCCGAATACCGTGTCCCGTATCTGGCCCACGCCACGATGGAGCCGATGAACTGCACGGCCTGGGTGCATGATGGGCAGTGCGAGCTCTGGACCGGCACCCAGAACCCGCTGGGCTTCGCCAAGGAGGC
>JBHIDG010000016.1:0-17772 GCA_046760025.1 Woeseia sp.
TGTTTACGTGCTGTTCATCGCCTTGGCGCAGCCCATCGTACCGGTACTGAACGGAATTTATGACGACAACAGTCTGATCACCCTGGCGGCAACGGCCTCATTGCTTTTGCCCTTGCCACTGATTGTGGCCGCTGGTCTGTCACAGTTTTCCGCCGCCGTCGCGGATACCATCGCCGGCGCGGCCAATCTGAAGGAAACAAGCCGCCAGCGTATAAAGACGCGTTGGGGTTATTTACTCGTTGGAACAGCAGCCATGGCGCTCGCTTGGTCTGGCTCTACGTTTGAGATTATTGCGTTGGCGTCCCGCGCCTTCGCTTTTTACTACCTGCTACAGTGCCTGGTAGCGTTCTCGGTTTGCCGCAACCTTCATGAACGCGTCCGTTTTGTTCTTATTGCGCTCATCCTGGGCTTCGTTCTGATTTTCGCCGTGCCGGCGGGCTAAGATGGGGCTTTGTTCCGGCTCGTTTACCTAGCGTAGTTAGCTTGCGACCATGAACTGTAATTATTGTGCCGGTTCCATCCGCTTGATCAAGCCCATGAGATCACTGTCAGTCGATAAGATCAGCGTGGTATTCGTGTCAATGACAGACCGATAAGTCTCCAGAGTCTTAACGAATTCGTACAAATCGGCAGCCGCAGGCGTTTGATTGTAGCTGCGCGCGTATATATCGGTCGCTTCAGCATCGGCGTCGCCCTGAATGGTTTGTATCCGACGATACGCTTCGGAAACGATCTTCTGCAACTCGCGCTCTTTGTTACCGTTAATCCGCGCTGCCTCTCCTGCGCCCTCGGATCGAAATCGTTCGGCGATCTGGTCGCGCTCGCTGATCATTCGCGCATAGATTTTCTGCCGCACACTTTCATTGTAGTTGATGCGCTTGAAACGGATGTCCAGGAGTTCAATACCGAACTCGGCTAGCTTGCCGGAGGCCGCATTGAGAATGTCGTTTTCAATTCGCTGTCTTCCCTTGGTAATCGGCAGCAGCAAACTGATATCGACATCGGCCAACATCGGATCGACTTCGGCCGATCGGTCTTTGCTGGTACGAATGATCTCGATAAGCTCATGCTTCGCTACAGCGTTGCGCGTTTCACTACCGAGAATGTCTTCCAGGCGCGACTGTGCGCTACGCTCATCCCGCAAACGCAGGAAGTATTGCAGCGGATCCTTGATCCGCCAGCGTCCGAAGGTGTCGACTGTAATGTATAGCTTGTCTTTTGTTGGCATATCGTTCGCGGAGCCGTCCCAAACAAGTATACGTTTCTCGATGCGATTCACTGCCTGAATCCAGGGTACCTTGACCTTCAGCCCAGCTGAATCAATCACGTTGCCAACGGGTTTACCGAACTGTGTAATAATGACGCGTTCGGTTTCATTAACCGCATACAAGGCTTCAAAGGCAACGACACCGAACAGTATCAGGACGACGAGCACAACAGCGGTGGCCATGTTTTTCATTGTGAGATCCTCGATTTCGGCGGCTCCAGCTGTAGCAGTGGCAATACCGACGAGGCCGACTCGTCGACGATGATCTTGGATTCGACGCGCGGCAAGACCTCATTCAATGTCTCGAGATACAAGCGCCGCTTGGTCACTTCGGGGGCTCTGATGTACTCGGCAAGCAAAGCATCGAATTTCTGCACGTCGCCTTCAGCCTCGTTTACACGCTGAATGGCGTAGCCTTCCGCCGCTTGAATGCGTTGATCTGCCTCCCCGCGAGCGCGGGGTACGGCTTCGTTGTACTCGCCGCGAGCGACGTTGATCATTCGCTCGCGTTCCTGTTGTGCTTCATTCACCCGATCGAAGGACTCCTGTACGGGCCGCGGCGGGTTGACGTTCTTCAACTGGATCTGATCGATGCGCAAACCCATTTCGTACTTATTCACTACGTCCTGCAATTTCACCTGGGCGCTGGACTCGATGTCCTGGCGCCCGATGGTGAGCACCTCATCGACTGTACGGTCACCGATGACTTCACGCATTACCGACTCGGAGACGTCACGTAGGGTGGCGCCGGGATTTCGGACCTTGAACAAGAAATCGAACGGCACCTCGATTCGAAATTGGATGATCCATTCGACCAGAGCCGTGTTGAGATCGCCCGTGACCATAGTGGTCTCGAGGACCCACTGAGAGGGGCTCGACGACTGGTCAGCGAAGGTGGCCCCGGGAGTGCTGAAGCCGAATTCTTCTTTGAGCTGGCGCTTGACGGGGACCAGAGTGACCCGGTCCACCCCGAACGGGATCTTGAATTGCAAACCCGGATCCACTTCACTGTGGTAGCGGCCAAACCGCTGTATCACACCGACGGATTCCGCCGGTACCGTGAACACGGACGAGAACAGCGACCAGACGACCAAAGCGCCGATGACCAGCAGGCGAACAAAACCGCGCGGCAATGCAATCTGGCTCTGATCAGGTACTTGCGGCTGTCTGTTCATCGGACAAATCTCTCTGCTGATAGTGGCCAAAAGCCACGTGCTGGCGGGCCCATCTCAAAGACCGGCCGTCGATTACAATTATGCAACATGTACCCTGCTGTCAGGTCAAGGCCCTCCGGGGGCTGAGTTCCGTAGCAGGTCTTCCCCCAAAAACCGAGCTTCAAAACTCGCCTTGGAAAGCGGCGGAACAGTCATCGGTTTCCAGGGAACCGGAACAAAATCGGCGTTCACCGAGGCCGCGCACGATTTATTATTTCGCGGCACGGCACGCCCTCGGGTAACGCACCAAATAGCGGAGACCTCGTACTTGCGAGTCTGCTGAGACAGAATGCTTCGGCGACGGTCTGGTTATCGGTGCGCAGTAGCAAACTGGACTGCACGGCCAGTGCAAGTGACTCGATGAGCGCCCGACCGCGGTACTCCGGTGGCGATTCGGAGCCTTTGGGCAGAGACACGATGTCCCGTTCCAGCAGCTGCAAATACCGGTCGTAGTGCTCATTTAGATGTGCTGCGGCTTTCAGCTCATCGATCAATGCGTCCAGCGTCTCAGGCTGTCGGCCGATCGCCCGGAATATGTCCAGGCACTGTATGTTTCCGCTACCCTCCCAAATCGCGTTGATCGGTGCCTCTCGATACAGGCGCGGCATGATGCTCTCCTCGATTGCACCGCTACCGCCAATGCACTCCATCGCCTCGTAAGCATGGGCGGGCGCGCGCTTGCAAATCCAATACTTGCCGATCGGTGCTAGCAGACGAAACAGTGCCATCTCGTGCTCCTGCGAGAGGTTGTCCAATGCGCGTGCTGTGCGCATGCTGAGCGCAACGGCGGCCTCGCCCTCGAGGATGAGGTCCGTCAAAACATTCTGCATCAATGGCTGCTGATCCAGCTTTTTGCCGAAGGCCTTTCGATATCCGGCGTGATGGCTTATCTGTGCGATGGCCTGCCGCATACCGGCCCCCGACGCCACCATGCAGTCGAAGCGCGTGAGAGCAACCATCTGCAAGATATTGGCGACCCCGCGGCCCTCTTCACCGACCAGCCAGGCCAACGTATCGCGGAGCTCCACTTCGGCGGACGCGTTGGAAACGTTACCCATCTTTCGCTTGAGCTGTTGCAGCTCGATCGAATTCTTGACGCCCTCGGGCGTCCAGCGCGGCACCAGGAAACAGGACAAGCCCCCGGGGGCTTGCGCGAGCATGAGAAAGCCGTCGCTCATCGGGGCGGAAACAAAATACTTGTGTCCGGTCAACAGGTACCGTTCTCCCGGTCCGCCAACCTGAAGCGGTTTGGCGACTGTTGCATTTGCGCGAACGTCGGATCCACCCTGCTTTTCGGTCATTGCCATGCCCAGCGTCACGCCCCGCTTCTCTGTGAAGGGAATGTTGCGCCGGTCGTATTCACGCGCGGTCGCCAAAGTTTCCCAGGTCGCGGCCAGTTCCGGCTGCTTTCGCAATGTCGGCATCGCGGCAAATGTCATCGTAACCGGACACCCATGACCCGCTTCCACCTGGGCTTGCAGATAGTTCATTGCCGCGCGGGCAACATGAGCTCCTGACCGAGCTGCAGTCCAGGGGAGGGAATGCAGTCCATGTTGAATCGCCACAGTCATGAGCTCGTGGTAGGCGGGGTGATATTCCACCTCGTCAACCCGGTGACCATGAGCATCGTGCGTGCGCAATCTCGGTGGATGCTCATTGGCCTGAAAGCCCAAACGAATGAACTCCGTCGTGCCAGTCAGCTCGCCGTAAGCCATCAATTCGTCGATGGCCCACGCCGCACCTTCCCGCTCCACGGCCTCCCTCAGGGCGATGTCGCTCAGGAACGGGTTGTAGTTCTCGAGCGGGGGAGACTGATTGAAGACCTTGTGTGTTGCATGCTTCATCTGCGATCCTCGGTCGTCGCAAACTACTTCCGCGTTCAGGCGGGCGGACATTGTGCCGGGCCGTCATGTGCTCCGAAGCAGCATGAATCCTGCTGCACTGGTCTTCGCCTGTGGTGGCTGGACACCTTGGTGGAGTGACCGTTGCCCACCTCCGCTCGTTCGATCAACGGACAGTATTCACCCTGCTCGGGCATCCGGTCGCCAACGATGCGCCACGAAGTAAGCGCCAGCATGATTCGGTTTTCCGTAGCCTGAAGATCGGCGATCTGCCTTCGTATTCGAACAAGACTCCGTTTCACCAGTGATTCGACCTGGTGACAGGGTGCTTTACCATGATCCACTGTTTTGAGAATGGCTCTGACGTTTGCGATGGTAAGGCCGAGCGATTGCGCTTGTCGAACGAACTTTACGCGGCGCAGGTCCGCCGCAGAGAAGCACCGATATCCGTTCTCCGGTTCGCGACCGGGATTCAGTAAACCTGCGCGAGTGTAGTATCGAATAGTGGCGGGCGTAACCTCCGCAAGACAGGCCAATTCGGCAACGTGAAAAGTGCCAGGTGGTTTTACGGCTGAAAAATGATTTGACATGGTTGAGCCTCCTTCTAATTCTGATTGGACTGATGTTCCGAGGACACCTGCCCGGTACCGCGCTGGTCCGCGGCCGAGAATCGAAATCGACCTAGATGCGGAGGCGCTGTGTGGCGAGATAAACCGGTGGAGAGGTCTCGTGTAAGGGAGGCTTTTGACGATAACCCGGCACCACGTCCGAGAGCGTCGGGTTGAAAGGATCACGATCGATCGGCAGGGCAGTCAAAATTACCGGCGTGAATAGCTCTGGTGATTCGCCGCTGAGCACGGCCGACAGGTCGCAACAGCAATCCGTGTCGGGCACCGCTATCATCAGTTTGGAGTTGGGACAATGGTCGTGAATGCCGACGCCCGAGCGCGTTTCGCTGGCCGGCGCGCCCGACACGACGGCCACCGCACAGGGTGTGGCGAGCCACGCATACAAGGCCACGCCCAGCACAATGACTGAGCGGTGTCTGTGGCGAACAGCGGCAAGTGAGTTCACTTCGATGTTTCCCGGTGCTGTGCTGGGACTATAGGTAGCATTCGTATCAGCGGCACAACGCTAACAATGACTTTGTGTAGTGTCCAGTTGGCGAAAACCGACGGGTTGTGGGTAATTATACCTAGATGATACCTACAGGTTAGCCATTTGCCGCGTCGCTTTCGCAGGCCAGTGTACTGGTACTATTGTTGCGACTCACCCACGACGTGTTGAGCGACGATCAGCCGGCTTGGTTTTGCAGTTACAGGCACAGTCTGCGCATGCGGTACTGACCGGCCAGACTTCCGATCTGACAATCAGATCTGCTGCGGCGTGGCGGGGTGCCCGAAAGCCTGTTGCCGACACAATAAGTCATGGTCAGGAGAGCGAATATCAGTGTGTGAACTATTTGCAATGAGTAGCCGCAGGCCCGCAAGTGTCACGTACTCGGTGGATGAGTTTTCTAGAAACGGCTCGAAGCTGCGGCATAACCGCGATGGTTGGGGGATAGCGTTTGCCCGCGACCGCGAACCTATTCTCGTAAAGGAGCCGCGACCGGCCAGTGACAGTCCCTGGATCAGGTTTATCGCAAGGCAGCGTATCAAAACCACTGCCGCCATTGCCCATGTCCGCTATGCTTCCCGCGGCCAGCCGACCATGGAAAATACGCACCCATTTCGTCGAGCGCTTGGGCGACGTATTCACTTATTCGCGCACAATGGGACATTGACGGGTATTGAGCAAATAGTGGACGAGCCTGCGCTTCGGTACCTGCCCATCGGCGAGACGGACTCCGAAATCGTATTCTGCTGGTTACTCACCCGCCTCGATCACTATTACGATAGAGATGAAACGCCGTCGCTGGATACCCGCTTCGACGTGTTTTCCGGGGTGTGCGAGGAGATGAAAATGTTGGGTCCCAGCAACTTTCTCTACTTTGATGGGGAGGTGCTGTTTGCCCATGCCCACAGGCGCATGTACGAGGAGGCGGGCGAACTGCTTGGCCCCAAGCCGCCTGGCCTGCACATCAAGCGATGCTGGAACTGCACATACTGCCAGGAGATCACTTGTCCGGGCCTGAGGGTCGACCTTCCGGATGATCAAAACGTGCTGTTGGCTTCTGTTCCCCTGGATAACCAAGGCTGGGAAGCCCTGCCGGAAGGCACGGTTATTGCGCTGAAAGAAGGGGAGGTGCTAAAGCAGACTTGAAGGCGCCGGCAAAATAAGGCGACGCTTTCCAAGGTGTAGTTCGCCGCGAACGAAAGCCGGTACTCGTAACTCGAATCGGTTATGTGGTGAATTCGTCACCGACGCTCACCAGCCGTCAGTGGAGCCAAATTGGCTGGATCAATTGAACGCTGGCCCAAAGCTCCCAGACCAGGAATATCGCCAGGGCCATACGCTCCATCAGGCCCGGCGCAACGTCCATCTGGATGGCGGCAGCAAATGCCATCAGCGTTACTGCCGCACTTACCGACAACACCAGGGACACGGCCCGCTGACGACGCCAGCGGCGGTGACGGCCGAATGCGGCGTAAAAAATAAACAACGCACCAAGTTCGAGCACAAATGCAGCGCTGGCGATGCTGCGGTGCACGCGCCCGGTCAAGCTCGGGGCCTGGTTGGGGGGATCAACGGGAAACAGCGCGGCCAGTAAAATGCCCACAGCGCTCAAGCCGAAAAGCACGACCGCCCAGGCACGCAGCCGCCCGGGGCGAAGCGCCCCTCGCAGGCCCAGGGTAAGGGCCAGGTTACCCAAGCCGTGCACGAACGCGCCGCCGACGAAGAGCCAGCCGCGCGGCTCGTTTGCTAGGTCGCTGACATAGTGGTTGTTCCAATCGATGTCGGTGCTCATCAGGTGAAGGACAATGAGCGATGTCACGAACACAAGCGCGCCGAAAAGGCCAAGCAGCCCGTAGTGCCGCAGCGACAACGGAAAGGTTTTCTCGTTCGTCATAAATGATACTGGTCTGTCGGTTGGCTGATAAACGAATGGATCCGACGAAGGCGTCTTCGCCCATGCCTCTCCTGTCTGGAAGGGGCGAGCGCTGAGCGCCCTGATCAACTGGGCGTATGCTTATCCGTCTCGTCCGCCATCCTGGACCGCTCGACCAACCGCCGCCATTGACCCGAACGCGGCAACAACATCGGCACCCGTCGCTGATAAGCAAGGTATTCTTCCCCGAACTGCGCGACCATTCGTTTCTCCTCACGGCTTGCCAGCAAACCATAGGCAAGCACGATCACAGGAAACAAACCCACCGAGAAAAGTGTCGGCCAATGCACGACGCCCTCGCCGAAGAGTCCGATGAATAGTCCCGTGTACTGAGGATGCCTCACGATGCCGTACAAGCCGGTCGTTGCAAGCCGATTCTGCTGGTGCGCCCGATGGAGCTCGCGCCAGCCTTGTATGAATATGCCAATGCCGACAAATAGCAGCGCGTAACCGAGCAGCATCGAGACCAGCATGCCGGCTGGACCTACTCCCATCAGTGAAGACCAGAGATTTGCATCGAGATTGTATCGGTCCAAACCGAAAAATCGCGCCAGCAGGTAAATCGTGAGCGGGAAACCGTACATCTCCGCATACAGCGCAATGATGAATGCCTGTACAACGCCAGCGCTTGCCCACTCGCGCCACGTTTTCGGAGCGAAGAAACGATAAAACAGCCAGGACGCCACCACGATCATGATCAAGGCGAGACCCCAGGCTCCGGAATGCGAAATGTTTTCTTTCATGTTGAAATCCAGTTCCTCTTAGAATCCTCGGAGGGTTATTGCGCGATTTACCCGCCCGATGGCCAGTTCGTAGGCTGCGGTTCGCAGATCCGATTGCCGCTGGCGGGCGTGGTCACGGACCTGCGCATAGGTTCGGCCGAGACGCTGCTGGAGTCGCTGCAACACGGTATCGAGTTCCCACGGGAATTCCTGCAGGTTTTGTACCCATTCGTAGTAGGAAACCAGTACCCCGCCCGCATTTGCCAAGAGATCGGGAACGAGCGTAATGCCTCTGTCCCGCAGGACCGCATCCGCCCGATGTGTAACCGGGATATTGGCCGCCTCCACCACCATGCGGGCCTGCACAGCCTCCGCATTGTCGCAATTGATGGTGGCCTCGATGGCTGCCGGGATCAGGATGTCACATGGCAGTTCCAGCAGTTCGGTATTGCTGATCGGCTCCGTGCCCGGCAGTCCTTCGAGCCAGCCGGTTTCGGCGACCTGACGCTGAGCGCGCCCGATATCGATGCCGGCATCGCAGGTGACACCACCGCGTACATCGGACAGAGCGATCACGCGGGCCCCCATCGCCGCGAGACGCTGGCCGGCGTGCGAACCTACGTTACCGAACCCCTGGATCACAACGGACGCATCCGCGATGGGCAGTGACTGATCAGCCACCACCTGTCCCGTAAGATAAGCGACGCCGTGACCGGTGGCTTCCAGCCGCCCGGCGGATCCGCCCAGTTCGATGGGTTTGCCGGTCACGATAGCCGGCGTAAATCCGTGGTTCTTGCTGTATTCCTCAAGGATCCAAGCCATCACTTGGGGGTTCGTGCCGACGTCAGGCGCCGGGATGTCGTGGTGAACGCCGAATACCGGCGCCATTTTCTGAACAAGCCGCTTGGTGAGCGTTTCCAGCGTGGCGTGGCTTAATTGGTTTGCATCGACGGTGATACCACCCTTAGCACCGCCGAAGGGAATATCCACCAGCGCAGTCTTCCATGTCATCAATTGCGCCAGTGCGCGAATCTCGCCGAGACTGACGGATGGATGGAAGCGCAGTCCACCCTTGAACGGTCCGCGCGCTTGATTGTGTTGTACCCGGTAGCCCGTGTAAGTATGCAATTTGCCACCGTCGGCACCTTGTGACCGCAGGGGGATACTGACGGTCGTTTCCCGGAATGCCGACAACAGGAGATCACGTTGCGCGGCTTCGAGTCGCAGCGACTCGAATGCCCGTTCCAGAAAATGGTTTTGCGTATCCTGACACTGACAATGTTTGCGTTCAACCGGCATGCTGTCTGCCCCCGTCACCAAATTTCATTTTCTGCCCCCGTACAGTTCGTTTCCAGAAATCTCCTGCTCCGTATTGCGATCATTGCCGGTACCAGTCAGCATCGGCCGCTTATAGCCAGCCGATCGCCTGCCGTTTGCCAATACGATTTGCCACAACTGCACATTTCTTGCCCGGAAGGCACCCGCACAGGCCAGCAGATAGAAGTTCCACATGCGCCGAAATCGCTTGTCGTACCGATCGCCGAGCGCCTCCCAGGCAGCGTTGACGCGCCTGTGCCATGCCAACAGGGTTCGGTCGTAATGGGGTCCGAAACTATGCCAGTCTTCCATCACGAAGTGTGGTTCGAGAGCGCGGCCGATTTGCGGGATCGAAGGCAACATGCTGTTCGGAAAAATATACCGGTGGAGCCACGGATCGGTCGATTGGACCGATGAATTGCTTCCGATAGTGTGCAACAACAGTAGCCCGTCGGGACGCAGGACCTCGCGACATTTTCGAAAAAAGCCCCGGTAATTTTTGTAACCAACGTGTTCAAACATGCCAATCGAAAACACACGGTCGAACTCACCGCGCACATCCCGGTAGTCCTGACAGCGGATCTCGATCGGCAGACTGTCGATGCGAGCTTCGGCCCACGATTGCTGCTCCTTGGAAATCGTAATGCCGAGCACCTGCACGCCAAAGCGTTCTGCAGCATAACGGGCCATGCCGCCCCACCCGCAGCCGATGTCGAGGACCGTCATCCCAGGCTCTAATTCCAGCTTACGACAGATCAATTCCATCTTGTCCCGCTGCGCGTCCTCGAGTGTCTCAGCCGTCTCCCAACAAGCGCAGGAATAATTCATGTGAGAATCGAGCATCTTTTCGTACAACTCGTTGCCGATGTCGTAATGGCGCTCTCCCACAATGCCTGCCCGCGCGCGCGATTGAAGATTTCGCAGCCGCGATACCAAGGCGAGCCATCGCTGGGCGCCGGTGTTGGCGAAGCGCTGATAAAGTGAATGACGCAATAGCCGATCGACCAACTCATCGACGCGCTCACATTCCCATTGTCCGTCCATGTAGGATTCGCCGAGTCCGAGTGAACCCCGCCGCACCATACGATTCAGGGCGCGCGCGTCTGCCACCTGGATATCGAAAGGCCGCGAGCCGTTCAGTTCAACATCGCAATCCGCCAACAGCTTTTGCAATAGTCGTGCTGATGCGCCCTGCAATGGTTCAACGGCGTGCATCGGTGTGGCATTCATTGCGGTCCTCCTGTCTTGCGCTTCGAGTCGAGGTTTGCCTTGTCGCCGGCGACAACGGTGTTGATTTTGCCGGACTTGATTGGTAACTGTCACCATGTTGAGCCATCAAGCGTACAACCTGTATGCCGGTATCAAGTCAAGTCCGATACCTGTTCGATCACGCAATCCGACAGCGCGGTCAACGTGGCAATAACATTCGTGCGGTATGACATCGTATTGTCAGCTCTTTCGTCTACAAATTCCTCTGGTTCCTGACTACAATACGAAGCCGGCCTGTCACCATTCATATGCACCGAGACTATGCGCGAACGACGTTTCTATGATTGTGCGCTCAGTGAAAAAGCCCTGTATACGAGTTTCTTGGGTATTGCCGCGATCGGCTATCTGATGGCGATGACGTATCTCTATACCAGTCACGAGGGGCATGACGGGCGTCCGGGCGTGTCAATCCAGGATATCGTCGACACGTATTACGGCAATCGCAGCGGTACACGCCTCGAGGCCGCCATCCGGGGCCCGATGTCCGGCTTTATCGAGATCGACGACCGACATGAAGTGATGGCTTGGCTTAACGACGGCGCTGGCGAAACAGAATACGCGGCGAAGATCGAACCGATACTCACTAAGGCCTGCATCGTGTGCCACAGTTCAGCCTCGGGGCTACAGGTGCCCGATCTCAGCTCATACGACGGCTTGCGCGAGTTCGCGGCGGTTGACATGGGTGAATCGCTGCACACGCTGATGAAACTCTCCCACATTCACCTGTTTGGGATCGGCGTGTTGCTTTTGGCCCTAGGGCTGATCTTTCGCCTTGCGGAAATGCGCCGATGGCTGAAGATTTCGATTATCGTGGTGCCGTTCGCCGCCATGCTGGCAGATATCCTGGCGTGGTTTCTTACGAAATGGGATCCCGCGTACGCCTATGTTGTAGTAAGTGCCGGCGCGGTGCTGGGTTTGAGTATGATGGCACAGATAATCATATCCCTGTATCAACTTTGGCTCCTGCGGCCACCCACAGGTGTTGCAGGCGATGGGCAATAGGGACTACTCGATAATTGCTCGGATACTCCAGGCAATTTGTTGTGCCGGCTTGTTCGGTTTCGGTGTTGCGCCGGTGGGCGCTGCGGAGGACCTCCCATACCAGGTCGTCGATAACATCGCGCTGTATATTGGCCTGATGCCCGCCGCAATAATTGCCGGTCATCCGTCAGGGCATCTGGAGACGACGATGCACGGCGGCGCACTCCGCGGCAAACACCGTAGCCATCTGGTGTTGGCAGCTTTTGATGAGTCTACCGGTGAGCGTATTACTCAAGCGACCGTATTTGCAACGGTCATGGCACTCGGCGGTGTAACGCGACGCACGCAGCTCATGCCAATGACGATAGCGGATGTCGTGACTTTTGGTAATTACGTTTACTTACCCAATGAAGGCCTGTATCGGATCAAAATCGAACTCACATTACTGGACTCGGCCAGGAAAGTAGAAGCGATATTTCAACATGTGCACGCAATGGATCAAGGCTGACCTCAAGGAAGCAGTGGGAGGCAAAGCGGAGTCGTACCGATGAGTAATCGGAGCAGTGTGATATTGGCTGTTTGGGCATTGGTGATAGCAACGGCCTGGGTCGGCGATCGGCTGGTGCGAGGTATTCTGCTGACGGCTGATCAACCACGTACCGTCGTGGCACGCGGTGACCTGGCTGAATTCGAGCTTGCCTCGACAGAGCTGTTCGACTCCGCGGCGCCCACCGTAGTCTATATCTTCACTGTTACCGGGTCCGGCAACCCGTTCGGCCCGCGAGCACAGCAGGGCGGCGCCGGCTCGGGCTTCATATGGGATGATGCGGGCCACGTGGTGACGAACTTCCACGTGGTCGAGGGAGCGGATCGGATTCGGATTCGAATCGACTCCGGCGAAGCGTTGCCAGCGAATCTCATCGGAGCCGCGCCGGATTACGATCTTGCGGTCCTCAGGCTGTCCGATATGCCGGCTGGGATAAGGCCGATCGCCGTCGGCACTTCTCAGGGGCTGAAGGTCGGGCAGACAGTGTTCGCGATCGGCAACCCGTTCGGCCTGAGCCGGACGCTGACCACCGGCATCGTCAGTGCACTGAACCGTCATTTGCCGACTGCATCCGGCCGGGAGATACATGGCGTCATTCAGACCGACGCGGCCATCAATCCCGGCAACTCGGGCGGGCCGCTACTCGATTCCGCCGGTCGCCTGATCGGTGTGAACACCGCCATTATTTCAGAGTCCGGCAGTTCCGCCGGGGTCGGCTTCGCAGTTCCGGTGGACATCGTCAACCGGGTCGTGCCGCAACTGATTCGCGACGGCAAGATGCCCCGCCCCGGCATAGGCGTTGTAATCGTCGCGGAGGAGACCAGCGCAAGACTCGGCATCACGGGTCTGGTCATTGCGGCCGTGAGCCCCGGCTCGCCCGCAGCAGTTGCCGGGCTGCAGGGTCTGGACCCGCGCACGGGTCAAATCCCCGATGTCATCACGCGTGTCAACGGGGTAAAAGTATTTTCGATCGCCCAGCTCGCCACGGCACTGGAGGCAGCCGGTATCGGCGAAACGGTTGAACTGACCGTGCTTCGCGGGGAGCGCCGGCGCAAAGTCACGCTGAGGGTCATCGATATATCGTGATGCTGATCTGCGCTGCGACGCGGCTTATGTCCGCCTTGTGGCGGCGTGCGCCAACGCCTCCCGCACGTCAAGTTCCCGGGTCCCGTTACCTGTACGCAGAAAGTACCTCGGCACCTTGCCGTCCTGGCAATAGACCGCCTCCGAAGAGCTCTCAATGATCACACGGCAAATGTCCTTACCGTCTATTTCATAGAAAACACAGTGCACAAAAGAGCATTTATCGCCCCCGAGCCTCGTTTTCACGAGATCGGTCAAACAACGTTCGAAACCATCGCGGTTCTTATGTTTCAGGGTCGTGTAATCGCCTTGCAAGCCAACTATTTCACCGGAGTCGGCAACGCCGATAATAAGACTACCCCCGCGGTGATTCATAAAGCCTGTGATCGTCTTGGCGACCACCGCTTCGAGCAGGCGATTCGCGCGTTTTTCGTCCGAGTCCCACCGAAGGGTGGACTTGAACTCGACATGTTCGCCCTCTCCCTGCGCGATAACAGAAGCCAGGTCCTGAGCGAGTTCCTTTTCGAGAAAATTCAGTGTACGACTTCGGCTTACAACCGCGAAATGATACAAGCCGAAACCGACACCAGTCACTGCACCGATCAGGGCGAAAATACCGGTCATCGGCAACATGTAGACTGAGAATACCGTGCCGAGATTATCAATGAGGAAGCGCAACAGCCCGGGTGGGTCATCGACAGCCCGGCCGAACTCGAACCAGTACACCATCCGAGTCACGGGGTGTAATACGACGATACCGACGGCGGCGCCGATAAATCCGTGCAAAAGCATTACGCGGTGTCTAAACGTGAATTTCATGGCATCTTCGAATTGTATTCCGCGCACCGATACTTAGCTCTGGAATCAATGCGTGGACAGACAGACACTATTTCGCCAACCTCCGTCCTTGACGCGTAGTATACTTGGTCATGCTACCCTCAGCGCTGTAAGCCAGCATCTCAGATTCTGGCCTTCCATGCCGGGCGAGCATTTCGGCTTTCCGCGTGCGGCAAGGCCGCGAATGATTCCCGAACGCTCCAGCATCAGCCGGTCAATCAGATCGGCTGGTACATGGCATTCAACCCATCAGAGGCCGGCCTGATCACGGGTCGCTTGTGTGTCGGATAGGTTGACGATACTGACCTCGTAATCGTTGTCACGCAAGTGCTAAAGGCACTTCGTTGAGATCTGCCCCTTCGATATCTTCGAGTTCTAAGCTAGAAACCAAATACATGTGGCATGTTCACCGTATGAATTCGACCACACCGACTTCGAGACAGGGACTACCGGCGTGATTTACTCAACATGCCGGTAGCGAGGTTGTGAGTTTTTTGCGTTGCGCAAACATTGCGATTCCAACGGCGATATACGTGGCGGCGCCAACCACCAACGCCGTCGCGTACCCGGCATTGATCGCGATGCCGATCGCAAGAACCGAGCCGAAGACCGACGCGGCGCCGTTGGCAGCCCACATCCGTGGCACGTCCTTATCGCAGCCCAGCTGTTTGAGGAGACGCATACATATCGGAAACGGGAAGCCCAATGGAAATCCGAGGACAACGAGGACAAACGCGGAGGCCGCCGTCATCGCCGAAGCGTTGTAGATGGAAACCCGGAAGAGGAAGTCGATCACGAAGACGATCGCGATTACGGCGACCACGATAGCGAACGAGCTGATCCACAATGCCGTGACGAGTGCGTGGGTGCGGACTATGGAGCTAACCAGGCTGCCGAGGCTTGTGCCTACAAGGAGCGATGACAGAAGCAGCGCCAGAGCGAAAGTCGGATCTCCGAGATACAGGATGAGTTTTTGAAACAACGTGACCTCGAGGAGCATGAAACCGGCTCCTATCGCGACGAACGCCATCGTCACTGTTTTCGGCGCACCAGCCTGCTCCTCGGTTCCGAGGGGGGCGTCGGTGCGCCGCAGCGCGGCCGGAACGGCGATCACGCCGGCTAACAGGATTACCGAGATCCAGAGGATCCCCGAGATCACCCTCGGCGTGCGCGGCTCAAAGAGGAAGAAAAATGGACGGTCATCAGTAACCGGACTGATATCGAGCGGAACTGCTGCGACGAGTTGCTGCGGCTCGATCGCGCCACTGGCAAGATCGATCATATTCTGGTTCATCATCCGCCATTCGGAATCAATGTACTCAGAAATTCCAAGATCAAGCACTGCCTGCTCAACGTAGGGGATATACGAGCTTGAAGCATCGAAGCCGCGGACATGCAACATGGCGTGCAGATCGTCGGCATCCTGCGCAGTGAGAGCCACGTTACGGACGGCAAAAACGGGCATCCGCGGGTGGCCCAGAATGTAGATTCGTTCCATCGCCTCGGCCACAGTCAATCCCGCTTCGCGAAGTGCTGCAAGCGAGGTCATCAGCAGGCGCATCGTCTCGAGAAGGCTGTGGCCGATCACAATCAGGGTACCCTCGTCAGTCAGATGATTGAGGTAATCGTGAAACGACTCCCTGGTGAATAAAAAGTTTTCGGTCAGCGCATACCCTTCGTAGCTACGGCTGCTCTTTGTAATGGGTAAAGAGAGCATGATGATGTCATATCGCTGTGAGGATCGCCTCAGGTAGCTTCGTCCTTCTTCGACCACGACACTGACATTATCAAATGCCGTAAAGATGCCGCCATTGTAGTCGCTGTAATCCGCCACGATCTGAACGAACTCGGGATTCACCTCGACGGCGGTGATCTCGCGGACACCGGCAAACAGATTGATAAGCACATCGCGTCCCCCACCGGGACCGATGATAAGAGCATTGTCCTTCTGTGAATCGTCCAGGACCAGAAACGGGGCAGAGCCGGGAAAGTGCTGCATCAGCTTCGCCACCGGCCCCTCGGAAACACCCGGATCGCCGTCCCATTGGTACATCGGCGTGCCCGCGGCGCCGTCAATGAACAGCGTCATGACGCCGGCATCGGTATCGAATTCGACCAGATCAGTGCGGCCGAACGCGCTCCAACGCGATTCAACGACTCGTCCGCCTGTCGACGGGTCGGACAGCAACCGAAACATGTCCTTGTCCGGATCGCGAGCAATCGGTACGGTGCCCGCGACGGATCGATGTAATCCTGCTCCGAAGACACCCGAGGCCAGCAAGATAACCGAGAGCACCAGGACCACGAGGCCGATCGAGACGGGTCTCTCGCTCAGCAGCACCGCGGCACCGGCGGCACCGATCAGTGCGGCAGCCAGAATCCCGTTCGGGCCGCCGAAAGCATTCAGAGCCACGACGGCGATGATGGCGCCGAGGCCGGCTCCCGTCAGATCAGCGGCATAAAGCATTCCGCTCTGTCCCGCAAACCTGCGGAACGCTGCGGCGAGCGTCACGCCGGTGAAAAAGAACGGAAGAATGGCTGCCGCCGCGAGTGACAGCAGTCCGTCAATCCGGCCAAGCAGGTTGATCAGGAAAATCGAACCCACCATCGTCAGGGCGGCAAATACGGCCCAAAACGCGAGCGGAAACTCCTCCCGTTGCCCCGTAGTACCCCGCCGATACCTTAGATAGTCGAAGACCCCACCGATGCTGAGCCCGAGCATCGCGCCGGAAACGACCAGAAATACATAGTGGTAGGTGACGATGACGGAGAACACGCGCGTCAGGGCGATCTCATAGACGAGCGTGCCGAGCGAGACAAGGAATACGCCTCCGGCGGCGGCGGCGAAGCGGGGGAGCTTGACTACCATTTCTCGCTATCGGTCCACTGCTGGGAACCCATGCGTCTCCAACTGGCTAGCATCCAATCACTCGCACCATGGCAGGAAAATCCGCGATATCTCCTGATCGCGATCGGTGATTCGAAATCCGCTTTAGTTCTGCCGGACCACGACTCAGTAAATCGTGCGCGTTCAAACGAACATTACTGCGGCGAGCTTCGTCCTTGACGCGTAGCATACACGGTCGTCTTACCGTCCGTGCCGTAGGCCAGCACTTTATACTCGACCGGATTGGGACCTTCCATGCCAGGCGAACCCACCGGCATTCCGGGTGCTGCGATACCGCGGATGTCGTCCGGTTTTTCCGCAATCAGTCGTTGAATGAGATCGGCGGGCACATGGCCTTCGACCCAATATTGGCCGACGACGGCCGTGTGGCACGAACCGAGTTGGCGTGGCACGCCTAATCGTTCGCGTGTCGGTTGTGTGTTGGATACGTTGACGACACTGACCTCGAATTCGTTGTCACGCAAGTGCGCCACCCACTTGTTGCAGCAACCACAGGACGCAGTTTTATAAACCATGACTTCGGCGACTTTGGCATCGGAAGTAGGAATACTGAACCAGACGCCCGCTGCGGCTACCACGGCGGCTGTGATTATCACGCCCAGCAGGAGCCGGGGCGCCGTGACCAGTTTCTTGCCCACACTTCTTGATACTCGTTTGGAATTCATTAGTCGATCACTCCTTGTTCAGTGAAATTTCTCCGAAGAGTCGGTTAAACAACAATGTCATGTAGCCGCCAC
>JBHIDG010000017.1:0-17713 GCA_046760025.1 Woeseia sp.
ATCAGCGAATCGGCGGCAGGTGCCGCCGACCTGATCACGAATGAGCGGACCATCGACACGACGGTGATCGTCGAGGACGGCGGAATTCTCGTTCTGGGCGGTCTGATCGAAGATACGCTGATAGAAACCACCCAGAAGGTCCCGATCCTCGGTAGCATACCGCTGCTCGGCGTATTATTCAGAAACCGAAGCATCGACAAGGCAAAGACAAACCTGATGGTATTTATCAGGCCCAAGATCCTGCGCGACGGCACACAGGCTGCGATAGCGACCAACGCCAAATACAATTATGTTCGGGACGTACAGATGCAGCGCGGCACGAATGTGCCGCAGATGCGGGGTGTGGACCGCCCGGTCATTCCGCCACTTGAGTCGTACGAAGAAGAAAAACAGGCAATCGAGTCGGCCGATGATTCCGGTGAATAACGCTCGGCGACGGCGTTACCGACATGGAAAGCGATAGCGAAATCGTTCTCGAAGCTGAAGATCCGCCGATTGTCGAACTCAGCGACACCCTGACGGTGGACGATACGAGCTCGCGCCCGCTACCCTTCTCGTTTGCAAAGCGCCACGGCGTCTTGATTCGCGAGATCAAAGACGGAAAAGCGGACACTGTCTACCGAACCGGCGCGTCCCCTCTGAGTCTCGCTGAAGCCCGGCGTTTCGCAGGCGTTCCCCTGCAACTGACCAGAGTCACCGCCGAAGGATTCGATGCCATATTGCAACAGACCTATGAACAAGGCAGCCACAAGGCAATGCAGATGGTCGGCGGCCTCAATGAGGATATCGACTTGTTGCAAGTCGCACAGGAACTCCCGGAACCGTCAGACCTGCTCGAGAGTGACGACGATGCGCCGATTATCCGATTTATCAATGCCGTGTTGACAGAAGCCGTAAAGGACAATGCTTCGGACGTACATATCGAGCCATACGAGAACAGGCTGGTCGTCCGATTCCGGGTTGACGGCGTCCTCCAGGAAGTTCTTCAGTCGCGGCGGGCGCTGGCCCCGCTGGTCGTTTCCCGTATCAAGGTCATGTCCAAGCTCGACATTGCCGAGAAGAGACTTCCGCAGGACGGCCGCATATCCCTGAGAATCGCCGGCCGCGCCGTCGACGTCCGTGTATCGACCATGCCGTCGGGCCACGGCGAGCGAGTCGTTCTGCGATTGCTCGATAAACAGGCAGGCAGACTCGATCTCAGTTCTCTCGGGATGGACGAACGGTCTCTGCGGATCATGGATGAGCTCATCCACAAGCCGCACGGCATCATTCTCGTCACTGGTCCGACGGGCTCGGGTAAGACGACGACGCTATATGCCGGGCTGGAACGTATCAACGACAATACCCGTAATATCATGACCGTAGAGGACCCGATCGAATATTTCATAGACGGCATCGGTCAGACCCAGGTCAATACGAAGGTCGAAATGACATTTGCACGTGGCCTGCGGGCGATACTGAGGCAGGATCCGGATGTCGTGATGGTCGGTGAAATTCGCGACCTCGAGACCGCGGAAATCGCGGTGCAGGCCAGCCTGACCGGTCACCTCGTGCTGTCAACCCTCCATACCAACACGGCAGTCGGTGCGGTGACCCGGCTCCGCGATATGGGCGTCGAACCGTTTCTCCTGTCGTCGAGCCTAATCGGCGTTCTGGCGCAGCGGCTGGTGCGAGTTCTCGACGACGACATCAAAGAGCCGTACATTGCCCGGGACTACGAATGCCGCACGCTCAACATGGACCCGGAAAATCCGCCGACGCTGTACCGGGCCGGCGACAACGAGAGCACCGGATTTCGCGGCCGGACGGGAATTTACGAATTGATTGCCGTCGATGACGCCATGAGAACGATGATTCACGACGGCGTCAGCGAACATGAGCTCGAGCGACATGCCCGCACGATGAGCCCGAGCATTCGCGACGATGGCCGTCGCCGCGTGTTGGCAGGCAATACCACGCTCGAAGAAGTCTTGCGTGTGACACGCGCCGATTAAGCATAAAATTCGGCAATGGGCGCATTCGAATATATAGCACTCGACAAGTCGGGAAAGGAATCCAAAGGCCTGCTAGAGGGCGATACCCCGAAACACGTTCGCCAGATACTTCGCGATCGGCGTCTCTACCCGGTCACGGTAACCGAGGTCGCGCAGAAGGAATCGCGGCGTCAGCGCAGCTTCTCCTTGAAGCGGGGCGTCTCTGCGGGCGAACTCGCTCTGCTGACACGTCAGCTCGCGACCCTGTCACAGTCCGGCCTGCCGCTCGAAGAAGCGCTGCTCGCGGTGAGCCAGCAAAACGACAATCCGCGGACACAGAGCATTCTGCTGGGGGTCCGCTCGCGCGTCATGGAAGGTCACGCGCTGGCGGACGGCCTCGGCGACTTCCCGCATGCGTTTCCGGAACTCTACCGGGCGACGGTGGCCGCCGGTGAGCAGTCCGGGCATCTCGATGCCGTGCTCGAGCGCCTCGCCGAATTCACGGAGACCCGTCAGGTGCTTCGGCAGCAGGTCAGGAATGCGCTGATTTACCCGATCGCGCTCGTGGTAACCGCGGTCGCTATCATCAGTTTCATGTTGGCCTATGTCGTTCCGAAAGTCGTGTATATATTTGAAAACTACGACCAGCAGCTGCCGCTGCTGACACGGATCATGATCACGTCCAGTGATTTCATTCGCGATTACTGGCCGGGTCTGATTGTAGTTCTGCTGGCGCTGATATTCGGCACCCGGCAGATCCTGAGGCAGGACGCGCCGAAACGAAGTTATCATCTGCTGCTTCTTCGCCTGCCCATTGTTAGTAGGCTGACGCGTGGCATCAATACGGCGCGGTTTACCCAGACCCTGAGTATCCTCGCCGGCAGCGGCGTACCGATTCTCGAGTCGCTTCGCATCGCGTCCCAGGTCGTCGTTAACGTACCTATGCGGGAAGCGGTCGAGGAAGCATCGCTGCGCGTAAGGGAGGGCGCAATGATCAGCAAGTCGCTTGCGACCAGCAAGCTGTTTCCACCCATGACGACACATCTCATCTCCAGTGGCGAGGCCAGTGGCCGCCTGGAGGAGATGCTTGCCCGGGCTGCAAGTAACCAGGAACGCGAAGTCGACAGCCTGATCGCCACATTGCTCGGCATCCTGCAGCCACTCCTGGTCATCATCATGGCCGTAATCGTGCTGCTCATCGTGCTCGCCATCCTGCTGCCCATTTTCGAGATCAACAATCTCATCAGTTAGTTGTGAAACTGCTGCAGACCGCATCAGGCCTGCATTTTCGTATCTTCCCGGAGCATTTGAAAAAGTGCAGGTCACTCTCTTGCGTGGCCGAAATTTTCGGCGTATATAAGCGATAAATGCAGACGGAGCCGGTCGGGTTAATTGAGGCTTGTGATGATGCATACAGAAATGGGTGGGCGCGAAAACGCAGACGATGCGGACGCCACCGCCGAAGAAGAAACCGCGGAAGACACAGTCGTCCTGACCGAGACTGAGGACTCCGATAATGTTGGCGATGTCTCTGTCGAGATAAACGTCGAAGAGCTCGTTGCCGAACTGGAGGCATCGCAAGGCGACGACGCACATAAGAAGATGGAAATTCGAAAACGTCTCGAAGAAATCCAGGAACGGAAGCTGGCCGCCAAAGAACTCGACGATACTTTTAATGTCGACCTGGACGGGGAGGACTAGCAAAAAAAGGGGACAGTTCACTTAATTCGCCAAACGTGTTGTGTTCGAATTAAGTGAACTGTCCCCTTTTTTTGACCAGCAATTCACTGTGATCGATCAGTTTCCTGGCGATGACATGAATGACTTTGCCCTCGATCTGTAATTCCCCCTCCACGCCCATCAGGCGTGCGTTCAGAAGCACGCCGCGCTGCTGATCGGCGATTTTCTTCCACACGATCAGGTTCGTACAGCCTGACTCGTCCTCGAGTGTGACAAAGGTAACGCCACTCGCGGTTCCGGGTCGCTGCTTCGTGATGACGAGACCTGCCACTTTTACGGAGTGGCCAGTCGGAATGGCTGGCAGCTCGCCGGCCGAGACGTAGTTGAAGCGATCGAGGCGTCTGCGAATGAGTTCCATGGGGTGACGCTCGAGCGAAAGCCCTAAGTGCCTGTAATCGGCAACGATGTTCTGCCCTTCCGTGGGACGTCTGAGCATCGGGACTGCCTCATAACGCTGCATCGAGGAAAAAAGTGCCGTGGGTTTCTCGACACCGGCGACGGCCCATCGGGCCCGGTGCCGGTGCCCTTCCAGCGACCTGAGCGCGCCGGCGGAGGCCAGTACACCGAGCTCCCTGCGAGTCAGGGCGGCGCGCTCGAGCAATTGCTGAATACCGCGATAAAGACCGGGTGATCTTTCGGCGACGATTGCCTGGCCCGCGGTTTCGGGCAAGCCCTTGACCTGCCGAAGACCTATGCGTAATGCAGGTTTGCCCTCCTCTGTTTCCTCCAGCGTGCAATCCCAGTCGCTTGTGTTGACGTCCGCGGCCCGCACTTCGACGCCGTGACGCTTGACGTCCTGAATCAGCTGCGATGCCGAGTAAAAACCCATCGGCTGGCTGTTCAGTAGTGCGGCAGTGAACGCGGCCGGTTCATGGCGTTTCAGCCAGCAAGAAACGTAAACGAGCAAGGCAAAACTCGCCGAATGCGATTCGGGAAAACCGTACTCGCCAAAGCCCTTTATCTGCTTGAAGATCTGACGCGCGAAGTCCTTCGTGTAACCGCGCTCGCGCATGCCCCTGATGAGCCTGTCCTCGAACGGACTTAAGCCCCCGCGACGTTTCCAGGCTGCCATCGCGCGGCGCAGCCGGTCGGCCTCGCCCGGCGTAAAGCCGGCGGCCACGACGGCGAGCTGCATCACCTGTTCCTGGAATATCGGAACGCCAAGCGTGCGCTGCAGCACTTCCCTGACATCGTCGCTCGGGTACTCGATCGCCTCCTCACCGCAACGCCTGCGAAGGTAGGGATGCACCATGTCTCCCTGTATGGGGCCCGGGCGAATGATCGCCACCTCGATGACGAGATCGTAATAACAACGGGGTTTTAAACGCGGCAACATCGCCATCTGTGCGCGGGACTCGATCTGGAACACGCCCATCGTGTCGCCGTCGCAGATCATGTCGTACACTTGTCCGTCTTCCGCCGGCACCGTCGCGAGCGAATACTCCCTGCCGTCGTATTCCCTGATCAGGTCGAAGCTTCGCCTGATCGCCGTCAGCATGCCGAGTCCCAGCACGTCGACTTTCAACAACCCTAAATCCTCGAGATCGTTTTTTTCCCATTGAATGACCGTGCGATCTTCCATGGTCGCGTTTTCGACAGGCCCCAGTTCGAACACGGGGCCGTCGGAGATGCCGAAGCCGCCGACGTGTTGTGAGAGGTGGCGCGGAAAACCGATGAGGTGCCTGACGAGGTAGAGCAGGCGCTGCATGACCGGGCTTTCGTGATCGAGCCCGGCCTCGATCACGCGGCTGTCGTCGACTTTGTGACCGTCCCACCACTGCATGGAACGGGCCAGCTTGTCGACCTGCAGGCCGCTCAAGCCCAGCGCCTTGCCGACATCGCGCAGTGCACTCCGTGGCCGGTACGTGACAACCGTCGCGGCCAGCGCCGCACGCTGTCGTCCGTACTTTTCATAGATGTATTGAATGACTTCTTCGCGCCGTTCGTGTTCGAAATCCACATCGATATCCGGCGGCTCGTTACGCTCTCTGGAGATGAACCGTTCGACCAGCATCGCCATGCGTCCCGGATCGACCTCGGTTATCCCCAAACAAAAGCAGACCGCCGAATTCGCCGCGGAACCGCGGCCCTGACACAGAATTCCTTGCGACCTCGCGAAGGCCACGATGTCATACACAGTCAGGAAGTAGGGTTCGTAGTCGAGATCGGCGATGAGTTCGAGTTCGTGTTCCACGAGCTCGACGACCTTCTCCGGCACGCCGTCGGGCCAGCGTCTTCGCATGCCCTGTTCGCTCAAATGCCGCAGATAACTGGTCGGCGTCTCGCCGTCTGGCACCAGTTCGTCCGGATACTCGTAACGCAGTTCGTCGAGCGAGAAATCAATCTGGCCCGAGATATTGAGCGTCTCCTCTATGAGTCCTTCGGGATAGATCGAAGCGATTAATTCGGGAGACCGAAGGTAACGTTCGCCGTTCGGATACAGCGCGAAGCCTGCCTGGTCTATCGCCACTTTCTCGCGTATCGCCGTGAGCGTGTCTTGCAACATGCGGCGTGAGCGTCGGTGCATGTGCACGTCGCCGCTGGCGACGAGCGGTAAAGCAAGCGCCCGGCTTAAACTTCCAAGCCGCTTCAGGCGTCGGCGTTCCAGGCCGTCTGCGAGCAGTTCGACGGCAATCCACAAGCGTTTTTGAAATGCATCGCATATCCAGTGGTCATCCGGTTGCAGTTTCAACTGGCTGTCCGGGATCCATAACAGCAGGCAGCCGGGCAGGCCATCGGTGAAGTCTTCGGGTGTCAGGTGATAACTGCCCTTCTCCGCCGCTCGCCTGCCATCGGTAATGAGACGACACAGGCGGGCATAACCGGCCCGGCTCTGTGCAAGGGCGATTAGCTTCAGGCCGGTACCGAGCAGAACTTCGGAACCGATAATGAGTTTTTCGAGCCCGGCGTCCCTGGCCGCCACATGGGCTCTCACTATGCCGGAGACGGAGCATTCGTCCGTGATCGCGAGCGCAGCATACCCGAGTGCCGTGGCCGTCTCGACAAGCTCTTCGGGATGCGATGCACCTCTCAGGAACGTGAAATTGCTGATCGCATGCAGCTCGGCATAGGCAGTCATTAGCCCGGATCTCTCTTCAATTGCTGTGCCCTAGCCGAAGATGCCGTGCAGGTACCAGCAATCCGATCTGCGATCCCGATATACCCAGACATGCATGCCCACCGGATTGACGGCAACGTAATAATCCCTCGCGATGCCGTCGTCGTCCCACCAGCCGGTCTCGAGACGCTCCGGCGAATCTTTGAGCTTCAGGGCACCCTGATATAAAGGAATACCCTGCTCGAGGCACAGCGGCCTCGGCTCGGGAAGCAACCACAGCGGCCTTCGCGATATCGGAACGGCAGCACACAGTGGCGCTCCTACCGGATCCTTGAGGCTCCAGGCATATTGCGGACGGTGCTCGGCGACTGTAGTAACCCCCTGTACCGATTCATTACCGATGCGTGCACTGATGCGTTCGACGAGATATGCGATGGGCTCACTCTGTCTCTTGCCCGCATCATTAAAAGGCAGTTTAGAAGTCCTTGCTGTGAGCAACTCACTTCGGCCACCGCGTAATCGAATCGCTATCACCGGCGCCGGCAACTTAAGCTGGTCAAACTTTAACTCCAGCAATTCAAACCAGTGCTCGATACTGCGTCCCGCCTGTACACAACCCAGCGCCAGATGCGTTGCGGGTTCCTGCAAGTGAAAAAAACTGAACAACACACGTTGCACACTTGATTGCCTGGTTGATAAAAAACGCTCGAGTTCGATGAGTAGTTCCTGACAAACATTGAGCAGCAGATCACTCGTACTTTCTTCTTCCAATAATTCGTATTCCGAACAAAATCGTTCAGGCGCCCGGTGGGGCTGACGGGGATCCGGCAAACGGCCCAGTGCGCGATCGAGTTCGAGCAAGCGAGAAGCACCGAAGCGGCGCGCAAAACCCTCCCGCGGCAATCGCAGGCAATCGCCGACTCGAGTGATGCCCATGCCGCTCAACTGTTCATTGACGGAACCCGGCCACCCGAGGCAACGTACCGGCAGCTTGCTCAATGCCCCGGTCAGCCCTGCTTGTGTAAGGACCGAGACCCTGCGGCCCGCTCTTGCCAGCCAGGTCGATGACAAAGGTGTCGGTGCGATCGAAACAAACGCACCGAAGCCCAGGTTTTCCAGACCGGTCTCGATCCGGTCTTTGAGCATTGAGAGCCCACCGAACAATTTGAGACTGCCGGCGATTTCCAAAAGCAATACGTCGGGCGCCTCAATACAGACAAAAGAGGTGAATTGCTCGGTCCAGGAAGCCAGGGTTTCCAGGGCCTTACGTTCCCGCAGCAAGCTGCGTTCCACAAGGTTGAGCGTTGGCAGGAGTGCCAATGCGGCATTGATCGCCAGTCCGGGGTTTATTCCTCGTGCGCTGGCACATTTATCGGCCAGCAGTATCCGCTTCATGCCCCTTTCGTCTTCGAATACCGCCGCTGCTTGCCTGTTGTCTTTATCGCTCAGGGCCTGAAGCGGCAGGGCCGGCAGATAGATGCAAAGCCACAGGCGTCGTGTTGGCTCTACGACAGGTATGAGCGACTGCTGTGCAGGTCGTATGGGGGTGGTTGCTACAGCGGGAGTCGGGGTGGCTTCCCGCAAGTTAGCAGGCGATTTATCTGGAGCCTGCATAGTCCTGCACTATGGTGGGCCGGCCGCCGCGACTTTTTAAAATACCTAAGTCCGTGCCCTTCTCACCCGGGATGAGCTGCAGACGCAAGGCAGCAGCCGACGGTTGAGACAGGGCTTCGAGCGGGCGAAACGCAATTGCCCAGCTTTGTCCTTTCCCGGCAGCGAGTTGCAAACGCCGGCTGGAATAGTCATCCAGCTTAGCCGGCCACATGAGCACGGCTGCACAATTACCGGAAGACAGGGCCTGTTCGGCTGCCCACAGGGTTTCGTTCTCTTTCCTGGGACGCACGATCAATACCCGTGACAGGTCGATATCCCATTGCAGTAATGCCGGCGGGTAAGGTTGAAAAGGCGGCGCTACCCAGGCTATCCAGCTGGCCTCGCTGTCTTGTGCCTTACTGAGGCGGGCCAGTGCCGGCATCAACAGTTGAAGCTCGCCACTGCCATAGTGTTCGAGCAGAATTTCGGTCAGTGCATGCTTTGGCCAGCCACCGCCCGGCAATGAGCGATCGAGTTTCGGATAGCCGCTGGGAAAACCTTGCCCGCTCTGTGCCTGATCACGCCCCCGCCAGAGTCGCGGGTTCTGCAGCAATTTCTCGAGCGTGTCGGCCACGGTGAATCAAACTAGCCCGGATGTTGCGTCAGTTGTCGCGTAAGATCGGTTAAGGATTTGATTGGCTGAAGCATTTTCTGACCGAGCGGAATAGCAGTAGCTATTTCCGAGCGAAGAAAATGCTTCAGGCGATCAAAGAATAGGCCAGAGCGCGGCATACTGGTGTAACATCCGGGCTAATGTAAAGGCACGCCGTTACGGATGACACCGACGACGACACCCTCGATCATCATGGTCTGTGAACTCAGGTCCACCTGTATCGGTTCGAACTCCTCATTCTCCGGTAACAGCCAGACCTTGGATCCGTCCTGGCGATAGCGTTTGACGGTGACCTCGTCCTCTACTCTGGCCACGACAATCTGCCGGCTACGCACTTCAGGCGTTCTGTGTACGGCAACGAGATCGCCGTCGAGAATGCCTGCATCCTTCATACTCATGCCATGTACCCGCAGCAGGTAATGTGGCTTGGGATTAAAAAGTGCCGGATCGAGTCGGTAATGTGTCTCGATATGCTCCTCAGCGAGGATCGGGCTGCCGGCCGCCACCCTGCCGACCAGTGGCAGACCCAGTTGCTCTCGCAGTGAATCCTTGAGCTGTATGCCCCGCGATACCCCCGGCACGAGCTCGAGGACCCCCTTCTTCTGCAAGGCCCGCAGATGCTCCTCAGCCGCGTTGGCAGAGGCGAAGTCGAGCGCCCGAGCGATCTCCGCACGCGTGGGCGGCATACCGAAATCTGCTATAAACTCTTGAATCATAGAAAGAATTTGAGACTGTCTGGGAGTCAGGCCTTTCATCGCAAAACCCTGTATAGATAAACAGTATTGAAATTATATACAGGTAATTTTTCCGTGCAAGTCGTTCGCCGGCACAGTCGATCGGGGCATTCGGCAGCGTGGTCGATGCCCCCGGGGATGCCGGTCATGCAGAGGCGACACAGGCAACGTTATCGGAGCAGGCAAAAACGAACCGAAGCGACAAAATTGAAACAAAACTCTCTGTCGGCGTATGCAGACATTAATCGAATAAAAACAAGGTTTTCGTTGAAGCCCAAGGCATATTAGGAAATAATGCGCCTGCAATCTTGTCCCAACAGAGGAAAATCGGATGATGATAAGAAATGTACTGAAAGTGAGCGCAATCGTGCTCGTGCTCGGGGCGGCAGCTGGATGCGCCGGCCAGGAAGCAATCGATAGAGCACAAGCGACAGCGGACAGTGCAGCAAGAGATGCGGCAGCAGCCAAATCTACCGCTGAAGCTGCCCGCGCAGCAGTGGACAGTGCAGCACAGGCGGCTGCAGCCGCTCAAAGCACTGCGGATCAGGCTTTGGCTGCGGCTACCGAAGCCCAGGCTTGCTGCGATGCGAACCGCGAACGATTGGAGCGCATGTTCCAGAAATCCATGTCTAAGTAGCGAAAGACTACGAAGATTTTATTCAGACGCCGCGCTCGTCGCGGCGTTTTTTATTGTTCTGCCGACCAGCACGGGAATGCCGTCGGCATGTTCAAGTAGCTCCTCTGCATGATGCCAGTCCAGTTCGCCGGCACGTTTGTTCGTTGCGGCAACGAACTGTTCGGTGAGTGCAGTACGTATGTCTCGTTCCGGCTGAACGATTAAGTCTTCCGACACCACCTCGTCCGTAATTTCGCCGGAATCGGTTTCTATCGCCGCAATCTCAAGCGTGCGATGAACTTCCATGACCAGATCATTGCCGTGCCAGCCGATCTTGACGGGCTCGTTTATGATCCGTACCGGCGCATTGACGCTCACCTGATCGAACAGAAAACGAATGTCTTCGGGAAACATTCGTATGCAGCCGTGCGTCACACGCATCCCCACACCGGCCGGACGATTGGTACTGTGAATCAGGTATCCCGGCAGCCCCAAGCGCATCGCAAACCTGCCCAGCGGGTTCTTCGGGCCGGGCGGCACAATCCTCGGCAGTGGATCACCGTCGGCGGCATGTTCTGCCCGCACCGATTCCGGCGGATACCAGGTAGGATTCCGTACCTTCGAGACGATGCGGGTCAGTCCGAGCGGTGTTTCCCAGTCCATCCGGCCGATGCTCATGGGATAGGTCATGACGACCGGTTGTTCGCCAACATTCGGCTCCGGAAAGTAGTACATGCGGTACTCGGCCAGATTCAAAACGATGCCCCGCCGAACTCCGCGCGGCAATACATAACGAGTGGGCAGTAACACGTCGGTGCCCTCGCCCGGCAGCCAGGTATCCACGTCCGTGTTGGCGCGGACAATGTCTTCGTAGCCCAGGCCGTGGCGACGGGCGATGTCGAGAAGCGTTTCGTCAGCGCGCGCCTTGACCACCGCCAACGCACCGACGACGTCGTTACCGGCAGGCGGCAGTTCGAATTGTTCTGCCTGCGCCGCGTGGGCCACGGTCATGGCAATGAGCACTGACACCAGCGGCCGGCACAGGCTCATCGTCCTATCTCCTCACTCTCTATGACTTCGGTCTCCGATTCGCATGCGACCAGCCAGTCCTGCAGCGCCTCGCTTTGCAGCAAACGCGCAGGGTACACGCCGGCTGAATCCGGCAGGTTGATACCGTAGGTCCGGAATCGCAGAACGACCGGCGCATACATCGCATCTGCAACGCCGAAGGTGCCGAAAAGCCAGTCGCCGTCGGCACGGTATCGCCGATGGCAGTCCGACCATATCTCGAAGATACGGCCGATGTCTGCGGTCAGCGGATCGGGTAATGGCACTTTACGTCCCATCGCACGGCAATTCATGGGCATCGCTTCACGCAAAACGGAAAAACCCGCATGCATCTCCGCACTGATGCTTCGTGCATGGGCCCGGGCCTGCGGATCAGCCGGCCAGAGGCCTTTCTCGGGCCAGCGCTCGACAACCGTTTCGGCAATTGCCATCGTGTCCCAGACCGGATGCCCGTCGATAATCAGTACAGGTACGCGGCCGGACGGTGAGAATTGCGCGATTCTCGCGGCCGAGCCCTCACAGTCTAGGGCTATGCGCTCTTCCTCGAATTCGATGCCGGCCTCGGCAAGCAACAACCAGGACCTCAGGGACCAGGTCGAGTAGTTCTTGTTGCCGATGGCGAGTTTGACTGTCATGCGCATCCGGGCCCATCGTCAGACTGCTCATAGTAAACCAATTTGCCTGATCTGCCGTTGAATTGACCCTGCGAGGCCGGTAGCCTTTCAGGCCCGAGCATCACCGGACAAACGTATGGCAATGCGATTCTCCCTCGAACTCAGCGACAGGGACCTGAGGTTCTTTCGCGAGGCGTTAAAGAAGTCTCGCGACGCCGTGCGGCATGCCGACGAGTCGGAGATCATCGATGCCATCACCGACATTCTTGCCGAGATCAAGAGCGAAGACCCGCTCCCCGATTTCGTGGCCCGCCGCATTCCGAGACTCGAATCATTGATCAGGATGCTCCAGGACAAGGAGTGGGCTCTGCCCACGGAGGAACGCGAACGACTGCTGGCCATGTTCGTGTATTTCGGCGATCCGGAGGACATTTTGCCCGATGACATTCCGGTCATCGGGTACCTCGACGACGTCATCATGATCGAGCTGGTTGTTCGGGAATTACAGCACGTGCGTGATGCGTACGAGGACTTTTGTGACTTCCGTGACGGTTACGACAAGCGGTTCAAAACCGGACACGACCCGGCCGTGCGACGCGACCGTATCGACCGCAAGCGTCAGCAACTACATCAACGCATGAAGCGACGGCACAAACGGGAAAAGACTCGGTCGACAATCTGGTGAAAGTCTTGCATTAGTACCGCATCAGAACGGAACCCCAGGTAAATCCGCCGCCGAAGGCCTCCATCAGAATCAACTGACCGCGCTTGACCCTGCCATCGCAAACGCCGACGTCGAGCGCCATCGGTACGGAGGCAGCCGATGTATTGCCGTGGTCCTGCACGGTGAGAATCACCTTCTCCATTGGCAGACCCAGCCTCTTGGCCGTGGCCTGGATGATACGCAGGTTGGCCTGATGGGGTATGAGCCAGTCGAGTTCGCTCTTGTCGATGTTGTTGGCTTTAAGTGCCTGGGTCGCGACGTTACCCAGCGTCTTGACGGCGACTTTGAAGACCTCGTTGCCGCTCATGATGATTCTCGAATCGCCGACACCGGCTTTCGCCAGGTTCGTGGAAACGCCGACGGGATAATACAGGAGCTCCTTGTATTTCCCGTCTGCGCCGAGATGGCAGGAGATGATGCCCTGCTCATCCGATGGTTTCACGATCACGGCGCCGGCGCCGTCGCCGAACAGTACGCAGGTCGCGCGATCGGTCCAGTCGACGAGCTTTGTAATGATCTCGGCGCCGATGACCAGCGCGCAGTTGGACTCGCCGGCGCGAATGAACTTGTCGGCCGTGGCCAGTGCATAAATGAACCCGGTGCAGGCCGCTTCTATGCTGAAGGCGGGACAACCGTGAAGGCCCAACTTGGTCTGGATGATCGTACCGATGTTTGGAAAAATCAGGTCGGGACTCGTCGTGCCAACGACGATCAGATCGATTTCGTCGACCGGAATCCCGGCACTCTCGATGGCATTCTTTGCCGCTTCCACGCACAGATCGGAGGTCGTCTCATCCTCGGCGGCGACGTGTCGGCGTTCGACACCCGTGCGAGTACGTATCCACTCGTCACTCGTATCGACCATTTTCTCCATATCCGCATTCGTCATGATGCGTTGAGGTAGATAGCGTCCCGTGCCTTCGATTCTCGTGTAGATCATGCGGCCTCCTGTTGCAAGAGACTGCCAATTTGCAGCGGTACCTGGTTCTTGACCTCGACCAGCGCGGTATCGATTGCGTGTTGAAATGCGTAACTGTCGGCGCTGCCGTGGCTCTTTATGACAATACCATTGAGACCGACAAACGACGCGCCATTATAGTTGCGGGAGTCCATATCGACATCCAGGTGCCTCAGGACGGGACGGGCAAGCAATGCCTGGATTCTGGAGAACAGGTTGCGGGCGAAGGCCCGCCGAAGATAGTGCGCAGACAGGCCGACCGTGCCTTCCATCGTTTTTATCGCCACGTTGCCCGTGAAGCCGTCGGTCACCACGACGTCGGCTTTGCCCGAGAAAATTTCATTGCCCTCGATGAAGCCGACGTAGTTCAGGCCACTCTCGTTCAGCAACGCGGCCGCATCCTTGACTGTGTCGTGCCCTTTCGTGTCCTCGACGCCGATATTCAGCAATGCGATACGCGGACGATCGAGCCGGCGAATATCTGCGGTGACGATTGAGCCCATGACAGCGAACTGGAACAGCTGCTCCGGACTGCCGACCGTATTGGCGCCAAGATCGAGCATGTGAACGGTGCCGCCGATCGAGGGGAGCTCCGCGATGATCGCCGGCCGATCGATGCCGGGAAGCATCTTGAGCACGTACTTGGCGGTCGCCATCAGCGCTCCGGTGTTGCCGGCGCTGACACAGGCCTGCGCCGATCCTTCCTTGACCATATTGACGGCGACGCGCATCGAGGAGTTTTTTTTCTTGCGCAGCGCCTCCGCCGGCGATTCCGACATGCCGACCACATCGGTCGTGTGGCGAGTGCTGAGCCGGGCCTCCTTACCCACGATTCTCGTTATGTGGCCGGACAGCTCCGCCTCGTCTCCCACCAGGACGAGGCTCAGGTTCGGATGTTTTTCGAGTGACGCATACGCTGCGCGCACGACGACCTCGGCGCCCAGATCACCGCTCATCGCATCGAGAGAAATTACGGAGGCCTTGCCCACGGGATCGACAACCCGAGAGTGCGACTGTCTATTCTTCTTCGTCTTCTTCGGGCTCCACGACGACCTGCTTGCCGCGGTAAAACCCGTCCGGCGTAACGCGATGCCGAAGATGCGTTTCACCCGAGGTCGGATCGACCGATAGGGAAGGCCCTTTCAGTTTGTCATGTGAGCGTCGCATGCCGCGCCTCGATGATGTCTTGCGACTTTTTTGAACAGCCATTTAAGCCTCCAATAAACGTGCTACCGATGCGAGTCGCGCATCCGTGATTTCAGATCTGCAAACGGGCGACTCCTGCCCGATTCCTTCGCATGCAGTTTTTCGGCCAGCGGACCGCAGTCCCCGGAATCCTCGTGAGCCACCGAAAGTGGCATTGCCATAATCAGCGCTTCGTCCACAATGTCCAGG
The DNA here is from genome assembly GCA_046760025.1 of Woeseia sp. GTDB lineage: Bacteria > Pseudomonadota > Gammaproteobacteria > Steroidobacterales > Woeseiaceae > JACZWL01. The sequence goes on from JBHIDG010000017.1 coordinate 15,147, forward strand.
GGCCGCACAGTCTCTTCTGCTGTCTCCCAGATTTCGTATTCTTCGAACGCCGTTGCATCACCACCGGGGATCAGCAACATCAATTTCAACTGTGCGTCAAGTGATAGTTCAAACGGTTCCAGACATCGCTGGCAAACCGCGTCAATTTTTGCCGAAATCTGCCCTTCGAGCGCCGGTATCTGCCGGCGCGCATCGGCCCAGCCAAACGCCAGTCTAATGTCTATCGGGGCGTGTCGCCATTCTTTGGGCCTGACGCCAGACGCGAGCGCGGCCAAATCTGCCGCCACGACATCGGTGAGACGGACTAAATCCGATAATTTTCCTTTTGTTTCAATCACTTGACCACGTGCAGCCAGCGCAGACGGCAGCGCATGATCAGTGAGTGCATTGGTCATGGCGCGCGCATCATAAGGGCACAAACCGGCGCTGTCAAAGAAAAGCGGGTACACTGGCCGGTCGGACACAACATACTGATAATTCGTGCAAAACTCTGCCGCCGCGCCTATCGTCCTAGCCTCCTCCTCGCATTACCGGCGGGGCCTTCTGGACCGTTTCCTGGACGAGTACGAAACAGTCTCGCCGAGCGTCGACGAGGCCGACGACGGCACCGAGCCGCCCGACTATTTCGTGTCGCGACTCGCCCGGGAGAAGGCCGAGGCGGTATCGAGCACACACCGCGACGCACTGATCATCGGCGCCGATCAGATCGCGGTCCTCGATGACCAGGTTCTCGGCAAGCCCGGCGATCATCAAAAGGCGGTCGAGCAGCTGCTGGCCGCGTCGGGAAAGTCGGTACAGTTCCTGACCGCCGTCTGCGTGCTCGATCCGGCCGGCCGCACCAGGCACGAACACATCGACCGCACCACCGTGAGATTCCGGCAGTTCGACCTGCGCCTCGCGGAGTCCTATTTGCGACACGATCAACCCTATGACTGCGCCGGCAGCTTCAAGATCGAGGGCGCTGGATTCGTCCTGTTCGAATCGGTGCAGACGGACGACCCTACCGCGTTGATCGGTTTACCCATGATCTGGCTGGCGGAAACCCTGAGAAAACTCGGCTATCTGCTTCCCTGAGGTGCCGGGCACAATTACAACTGTGCCAGAAATTGATCAAGATCGTCAGCCAGCGGTGCCGTGAAATGCAGCTCGTTGCCCGATTCATCGGGGAACGCGATTGACTGGGCGTGCAGGAACAGCCGGTTGAGCCCGAGTTTTTCAGCCTCGTGATTGGCATCGACGTCGCCATAACGCTCGTCGATGACGAGCGGATGACCGATGTATTGGGCATGCACCCGAATCTGGTGGGTGCGTCCGGTCAGTGGCTGACACTGAAGCAGGCTGAACCTGCCGAACGGGCGTGACAACCGGACTCTCGTTTTCGCACGCACACCTTCTGCACTCACGATGACGTGACGCTCTCTGTTTTTTCGATTTTGCACGAGCAGCGGCGCGTCGATCAGGTAGTCGCCCCGCTGCCAGTCACCGGCTACCAGCGCCAGATAGTTTTTTTCCACGACTCTCTGTCGAAACTTCTCGTGTAACTGCCGCAACGCGCTCTTTCTTTTCGCGAGCACGAGACAGCCGGACGTGTCGCGATCGAGCCGGTGCACCAGTGACAGTTGCCGGAGGTCATCACGTGAATCACGCAGCAACTCGACCGCACCGTGGCTGACGCCGCTGCCACCGTGGACTGCCACACCGGAGGGCTTGTCGAGGACCAGCAGCCGCTTGTCCTCGTAGATCACCCGCTCCAGCATTTCCCGCGCCTCATCGGGAGGCGCCGAGCCCGATACGCTGACCCGTGCCGGGGGTATGCGGACCTCGTCTCCGGGCTGGAGCTTGTATTTGGCCCTGATGCGGCCGCCGTTCACGCGAACCTCGCCCCGGCGAACCAAGCGGTAGATCCGGCTCCTGGGCACGCCGGGCAATGCGGTCATCAGGAAGTTATCGATGCGCTGCCCGGCGACGTCTTGGTCGATCCGGATCTTCCGGACGCCGGTCTGCATAGTCTTGCGGGATTCCTGAGCCTTGACCATGAATTGTTTCACGTTGCCGCGGGGGCCTGCTGTGTTATATTACCGCCCTGCGCAGCATTGGGACTCGATTTCCGCCGCGCAACGAGTGCAACACGACAGCTTAAACCTCTGAACGGTCGTGATTGTGAATTATTTTGGGCCTCGCAAAGCGCGAGACTCTCACCACCTGGCAGCGAGCACGGTTTACCGGCGAGCGCCAGAGCGGCCTGGCCGCAGGGTATTGATGATCGGTTTTCCAACGGGCCGGGTCGCATGCGATCGGGCCACGTCGAAGTCTATAAGCCCCTTGTTAGGGGGCTTTCTGCGTCGCGCTATATGCGCCCGCGAGCCCTGCGCACCCCCTCTGGCGACACCCCGCCTCAAGCTCTCGCTGCCCGACACCAATAATCAAGTAGGGCATCATGAAGAGAATGTTGATAAACGCAACCCAGGAAGAGGAGTTGCGTATGGCGATGGTCGACGGCCAGCGCCTGTACGATCTGAACATTGAGTTACCATCCGGCGAACGTAAAAAGGCCAATATTTACAAAG
>JBHIDG010000018.1:0-17600 GCA_046760025.1 Woeseia sp.
AAGAAACGTTCGGCCCGGCGCCTGTTCCGCCCAATCGACCAGGTACGAGCAGATATTTGCGGCATAGGATTCGAGCTTCACCGGCGAGCGCAGAACGAGGCCGCCCCCCTTCAGGTATTCGACGTCGACCTCTGCAGGCGCGAATTCCGGTGTCGAGCAGTTTTGCATTCGATTTACCCGATTTCGGCTGCCACGTCGCGCATTGCCGCGTCGGCGCGTTCGATCGCCTCGGTAACGTGATCCTCCCCTGTAACGGTAGACAGCGCAATCATGCCCCGGGGCGCAAGAAACAGTCCGTGGTTCAGACAGGCAAGATGAAACAGGTCCATTGCCTGCTCGTCGTCACGGACGACGGACGACCGGGGAACCGTCTCGCCGAAATAGATGTTCAGGCAGGACCCGTAGTGGTTTGTTGCCAAAGGCAGGCCGTGCTTTTTTGCTGCATCGGCGAGACCCGACTGCAGCGACTCGCGCAGACTGTCCATACGGTCGATACGCTCCACGGTAAGCTCGCGCAGTGATATTTCTCCCGCGACCATGGTCACCGGGTTGGCGTTGAATGTGCCGGTGTGAAAGACCTTCATGTCATCGGGATCAAATAGTCGCAGCAGGTCTCTGCGGCCGCCCACCGCACCGACCGGAAACCCGCCACCGATGATCTTGCCCAGCATCGTAAGGTCCGGTTCGATATCAAGGCCGGCCTGACAGCCGCCCATGCCGAATCGCAGGGTGAGCACTTCGTCGAGAACGAACAGTGCGCCGGCGGCATGTGCGGCCGCTCTGACTCCGTGCAGGAAATCCGGCTCACCGCGAATGATGCCACTGGCACCCAGCACTGGCTCCAGGAAAACGGCTGCGATGTCGTTACCATGCTCATCCAACACGGCCTCGAAGTCCGACAGATCGTTGTAGCTTGCAAGGCGGGTAAGCGGGCCCTCCCTGCCGAAGGAGCCGATTTCGAACTCGAGCAGTGAACCGTGATAGCCGTAGCGTGCCATCAGCAATTTCGTTCGTCCGGTAACTATCCGGGCAATGGTAAACGCGAGAGCGCCGGCTTCGGATCCGGAGTTTGTGAAGCGCACCTGATCGATCGAGGGCACGCGATCGACAATCATTGCGGCGAGACGATTCTGCGGCTCGTTGGCCGCGGCCCATCCGGTTCCATCGCCGATCTGTTTTCGCACTGCCTCGACGATGGGAGGATAGGCATGCCCATGGACCATCGCCGTATAGTTGTTGATCAGGTCGAGATACCGGTGGCCGTCGATGTCCTGGAAATAGGCGCCTTCGCCACGTTCAATCGTCAGCGGGTAGGGTTCCCAATACGAAGCCTGGCGCGACGTGCCACCGGGCATGAGCTTTGTCGCCCGCACATATTTGTCCGCGCTCGATCGGGTGCGATCGAGATAAGCTGCATGAATCGCGGACGTCATGTCGATCTCTTTACCAGCTGTAGGCTTCTACCTCCTGCGGCACCGCTTCAAGAAACTCGCCACTCGCAAACCTGGCCGCAACCGTTTCGATATGATCGGTCAGCGGCTCATCGTGATCAAGATACGGTACTGTTTCGCGTACCATGTCATACAATTTCCGGGTCGCCGAGCTCAGTTGATCGATGCCACGAAGGTCCGCCGCCTGGCAGGCGCAGATCAGCTCGTAAGCGAGGATATGCCGGGCATTATCCAGAATATCCCGGGTTCGGCGTGCCGCGACCAGGCCGAAACTGACATGGTCCTGAAAATCGCCGGTTGACGGCAGCGTCTGAATCGACATCGGCATGCACATCTGGCGGATTTCAGCGGTCAGCGAGGTCGCCAGGAACTGGCCGCCCATGAGACCCATGCGCACGCCGGCATCCTCCTTGACCAGAAACGGCGGCAGATTACCGTTGAGCTGCGGGTGCAGCAGGCGGTTGTTTCGGCGGTCCGACAGGTTGCACATATTCACCAGTACGATTGCCAGCTGGTCCATGGCATTGGCGATGTACTGCCCGTGGAAGTTGGCATTGTGCACGGCGTCGCCATCCTCGACAACGACCAGCGGGTTGTCGTTCGAAGAGTTGATTTCGGTTTCGACCGTCTGTTGCACGAAAAGTGTAGTGTCCACCACCGGCCCCATCACCTGTGGCGTCGCGCGGATCGAGTAGGCGTCTTCGATCTGCTCGTCGAGACTGCAGGGTTCTTCGCTGGCAAGTTTCCTCAGCCACTGTTCCATCTCGGCGTCCTGAACGATCATCTTGCTGTCGGCCAGCGTTTTGTAAATGCATTCAGCGATCCGCCCTTGCCCCGCATGCGGTTTTTGCCGGTGCGCCGCCGGATGGAACGGCATTATCTTGCCCTTTTGTACTTCGAGACTCATGCAGGTTGCCAGCATGTGCGCCTTGATGAGACTCTTGCTTTCCGCCACGAGGCAGGCGGCCATAGCGGTCATCACCGAGGTGCCATTGATCAGCGCCAGCCCTTCCTTGTAACTCAGGCGCATGGGTTCGATGCCCGCCTTCTTCAGTGCCTCGGCGCCCGGCATGATTTCGCCATCGTATTTGGCGCGCCATTGGCCGGTGCCGACCAGGCCGATACACGCCAGCGGCCCGAGATCACCGCTGGCGCCGAGCGAGCCTCTCTCGGGAATGCAGGGCAGGACGCCCCGGTTGTACATCGCCACGAATTTGTCGAGATTCTCCATCGAGATCGCCGAGTAGCCGCGGCCGAGCGAGTTGATCCGCGCGAGCATCGCGGCCCGGACGTAATGGTCGTCGAGACAGGGACCGCAATTCGATTGCACCGAACGCATGATGTTGTTCTGCGTCTCTTCGGCGCGAGACGGTGGAACCAGCCAGTTGACGAAGCCGCCCACGCTTGTGGTAACGCCGTAAATGACGCGGCCGGAGTCCACGAATTCATCCAATAATTTACGTGAGGCGATGACACGCTCCCGGATCTCCGGCGTGAGTTCGATGCGGATAGCAGGATCGTGTGCGGCGTTGAAAAGCGAATCGACCGTCAGGCTCGCACCATCGGGAATGATTGTCCGGGGGGGCGTCCCGATCGCATTCGGAATCATGTCAGGTCTCCGGTGAGCAAGGTCCTGGGATTGAGACAGAGTAAACCTGTTTTCATGCAAATATATTTCTTTTTTTTCTGTAAATTGGTTAAAATAGAAAGATTCTTTCTTATTAGTGGCTTGTATAGAAAGGAACTTTCGACATGACAGGACAGCTGCATGCCAGCCCGGTACCGCTGGACAGCTTCGAGTACAAGATCCTGATAGCACTGCAGGCGGACGGCCGCCTGACCAATCAGGATCTCGCTCAGGAGGTCGGCCTGTCGCCGTCGGCCTGCTGGCGTCGCGTGAGAGGCCTGGAGGATGCCGGTGTGATTACGCGTTACACGGCAATTCTGGATCCGGAAAAGGTGGGAATCGGCGAAACCGTTTTTGCCCACGTTTCCATGGCGCGCCACACCAAGGCCCCCACCGTCGAGTTCGCCGAGCTGATGCGCCGGCAACCCGAAGTCATGGAATGTTTTTTCACGACCGGCGCTGCGGATATCATCCTGCGAGTCGCGACGCCGAGTGTCGCGGCTTACGACAACTTTTTGGAGAATGTCATCTTCAATGCGCCGGGTGTGTCCCAGGTTCACTCCGATTTTGCATTGAGGAGAATCAAGTTCGAGACTGCATTGCCGCTCTGACGGCGGAGTAACCGCCGTCCGGGGCTGCCGGCCGACAGAGGCGGTTTCAGGCGCATCCGGAAGCTGATATCGTCATCCGGTACGGCCGAGGTCGTCTCACAACAGTTACTTGATCGACTTGCTTCGACGAGGCCAGGCTCCTGGTGGCAAGAAAAAAGAAAACCGGCAACAAGTCTGTTCCCACTTCATCGCGCGGCCAGCAGAGAAAGGCCAGAATACTCGCTGCTGCGACGAAGCTATTTCTGAATGTGGGCTACGGCGAGACATCGATCGATGCCATCGTCGAAAAATCCGGCGGTTCCAAAGCGACTCTGTACAGTTTCTTTCCGACCAAGGCGGACTTGTTTCGCGCCGTAGTCGATTCGATCGTTACGACTCACGAAGGCCCCGAGCTGCGCTCACTGGAAAACGTCCGGGATACGCTCGTGGCATTTGCCGAACACCGGCTGAGCGTCGTCTTTTCCCTGAAGCACCGCGCCTTGATGAGGCTGATCATCGCAGAGCGCGACCGCTTTCCGGATATTGCCAGGATGTATTACGAACAGGGACCTTTACACAGTCACACTCTGCTGCGGGACTATTTTGAAACGCTCATAGACAGAGGACTCATCGATATCACAAGCGCCGATGAAGCCTGCGAGTTCTTTCGCGGCATGCTGATGCATCAGCGTTACATCGAACAGCTCTACCTCGATGCCCGGCCGCTGTCGGCCGAGGAAGCCAGCGTCCGGGCCGGGCACGTGGTCGACAGGTTCCTGGAGGCGTATCACCAGGCCGATGCCGGCTAGCCGTTCTCGCAGCGATCGAAGCGGCAATTGATTAGCTCCTGAAAAAAATGTACGGTACAGTACAACTTTGTGGGGTGTCGAACCGGTTGGGTCGCTGAATGAATGCGTCGGATGTCTTGGCAATTTTGGCAGTGCTTCTGACCGCGCTCGGCGTTTTGCCCGGGACGTTGGGCATATTGATGCTGACGCGTAATATCGCCGCATCTCCCGCCGGCGCGCGCTACATCTATTCGCAAGCCGGCCTGCTGATCCTCCTGGCGCTGATCCTGATCGGCTGGGCCGTGTATCTGAGCGCGGCGGCGGGAACCTTCTCGAATACGCAGATCGGGTCCGTGATCGCCGTATTGTTGCTGCTGGTTTACGGGTTCCTGATGCATGCCAAGATGCTGTTTCGCCCTGTCCGCAAGCCACAATTCATATCCATGAACGATGCGCTCGAGGAATTCGGTCCGGACGAGGAGGTCGTCGGCGTCATAGACGGCAACGGCGAGCCGTACGCATTCGTCGCCCGTCTGGCGCGACGACCGCACATCGTCTATCAGTCCGAAGGCGACGCACCGTTCATCATGACGCACTGCATACTGGCGCACAGTTCCATGTCGTACGCGCTGCGGGGAGATTTCAGCAACCCGGATATCACGGTCACGGCGGCTATCGCGAACAACATGGTCTTCTATGAGAAGAACAATCGCTGCTCCGTGGTGCAGATCCACAACCGGCTGGAGGGCCGAAACGATCCCCTGTCAACCGTGCCGACGATCATGACCAGCCTGAAGAGTTGGCGGAGGCTCTACCCCGACTCGCCGGTGTGGGTGCGGCCGGCCGAATGGCGCGACACGTTTTATCTGAGACTGCTGGCGCGGGCCGACGTGATCGACCCGACCAGCCCCGCAATGGTATATCCGTTGCAGCATCCGCTCGACGAGCGGCTGCCGATGAAGTCCCTGGTCCTGGGGCTGATATCCGGTGACCGGGCGCGGGCATATCCGGTCGACCTCGCCGCCAGGGAAACTGTCATCAACGACCAGCTGGCCGGCACGCAGCTGGCCATCGTTTGCGTAGACGATTACCTGCAGGTCTTCGACCGCCGCCTGGATAACTCGGCGATTACCTTGAAAAGTGCCGGACAGCCCGGCCTGTTTGTCGATGAGGAGAGCGGCTCACAGTGGTCTGCAACCGGGGAGGGCCTGAGCGGTAGATATGAAGGCACGCGCCTCACTGCGATTCCGCACTACAACAAGATATTCTGGTATGTCTGGTCAGACTTCTTTCCGGGCTGCGATATATTCGGCGCCGCAAAAGACGCCGGCCAGGTCGAGACTTCTGCGGCCTGATCGACTATACCAGCGGAAAAATAGGCGCAGAGTCAGGCAAGCCCCCGATCTTCCGCAACTGCTATTCTCGGTGCCTCGCCGGGGCGTACAACGGGAGCAAAACAGTGTTCGAGGCCTCCAGGTTACTGGTCGACAACAAAATCAGCCGTCGCTCGTTCATCACCCGGCTGACCCAGGCAGGGATATCCGTCGTCGGTGCGGCGACGATCGCGGATTCCCTGGCCCAGGCAAAGACACCCGGGGCGTCCGGCGCCGGGCCCGAGCAAGCCAGGGTGCTCGGGAACATGACCGGCGGAGCACTCATGGCGGAGTTCCTGATCGACTGGCAGGTACCGTACGTGTTCGGCCTGGCGGGGTCGGAGGAGGTCGGCTTTCTCGACGCGCTGGTCGATCGGCCAGCGCTGCGATACGCGACCTGCCTGCACGAAAGCGCTGCGATGGCAATGGCCGACGGCTATTCGCGTTCCACCGGAAAGACCCCGTTCGTCCAGCTGCATTCGGTCGCCGGGGCCGCCTATGCGCTCGGTCAGCTGGCCGGCAGTTTCCGGGACAACATGCCGGTGGTGGTGATGGCCGGCCGGCAGTCCGCGAACTTCCGCGGCCACGATGGGTTCCTGGAGGCCGCCAACCTTCACCGGCTGCCGCAGGACTATGCCCGCTGGACCTGGGACCTGATGTCGGCGGACACCATACCCGAAACGATGCGGCGCGCGTTCCTGCTGGCCGAAGCGCCGCCGGGCGGGCCGACTTTCGTGACGATGTCCAAGGATCTGCAGGAAATCACGGTCCCGGTCGCCGAGATATTGCCGCGCTCGAGGTCACGGGTAGCAACGGAGGTGGCGCCGCGGGACGAACACGTGCAGCAGATTGCGGACGCGCTACTGGCGGCACAGTTCCCGGTACTGTTTCTCGGCAATGAGGCAATCCGTTACGAGATCAGCGGAGAGGTCGCGGCGGTCGCCGAGGAGATCGGTGCGATGGTCATGACGGCGAGCAAGATACCGGTGGTCTTCCCCAACACGCATCCCAACTATGCGGGGCAGTTTCGCGATGACCGGGCAATCGTGCCGGACATCGACGCTTTCTGGAGCCTCGGTGCGCCGATGTTCAAGACCGGCGTGCGCCCGAGCGAGCCCCTGATACCGAGAGCGGCGACCATCATGCATACCAGCCTGGTGCACTCGGAGGTCGGCAGAAACTATCCCGTCGATCTCGCCTCGATTGCCAGCATCAAATCGACCTCGGCCGCCGTGCTCGAAGAGCTGAGACGGCGCAACACCAATACATCGGCGATACGAGACCGCAGGCGCCGGGTGCGCGAGTACACGGCAGCACGCCGTCGCAACATCGACGAAGCCGCCAGATCGGAGTGGGGCAAGGTGCCGATTGCATCATCGAGACTGATGTCGGAGCTCGACCGGCGCATGGTACCGGATGCCTACATCGTCAGCGAGCTGGTTACCAACGACGTCTTCGTTCGCCGGCACATCCGCATCGATCACGCGCGGGAATTCCATGAGCGCCGCAGGAACTTCGACACCGTCGCCGGGATACTGGGCTGGGGACTGGCGGCCTCGATCGGCGTCAAGATAGGCAATCCGGGTAAGGAAGTCTGGTGCCTGAGCGGCGACGGCTCCCTGAATTTCGGCAGCCAGGCGCTGTGGTCGGCGGTCCGCTACGAGGTGCCGATCGGCGTCGTCGTCTTCAACAACGGACAGTACCAGGCCAATCGCCACAATCAGAATCGCTACGAGGGACGCATGCTGCAGACCGGAAAATATATCGGCGTCAGCCTGGGACATCCGGATATCTCCTACGTCAGGATGGCCGAGGCCTACGGCATGGAAGGCGAGCGCATCGAACAGCCCGACGACATCGCTGCCGCGCTGAAGCGATGCCAGGCCGCCATGCGCGAAGGCCGCCCGTATCTGCTGGATGTCGTGGTCGGTACCTGGGGCGCCGGCAGCGATTCAAGCTGGTACGATTTTTTCTCGATTGCCCGAAATGAACCACCAACCGCTTGACATTGAGGGGACATAACCCATAATCGGACTGTACGTTACAGTTCATTTTTCACGTGGCGAGCCTCTGAAGGCGGGGGACCATCTGCAGATTTCATTTCTGTAATTCAACCATTTGTCGGCACTATTGGTACGGGGGGACTGATGAAATGATTGGCAACGACGTTCGTAGCATTCTTACCGGTTTGCAGGCCACATTGGCGTTGGGCCTGCTGATCGGTGTAACGCCTCAAGCTGCTGCTCAGCAGAGTTCGGCGGACGATTCCGAGTTTGTTCTCGAAGAGATCGTGGTAACGGCCCGGCGCCGAGCGGAATCCATGCAGGAGATACCTATCTCCGTGGCCGCGGTTTCCTCACAGGAAATCGAACAGCTCGGCGTACAGACCATGGGCGATCTGACGCAAGCCGTGCCGAATTTCTCGTACCAGAACAGGGGTTCGATTCTCGGCAATTTCGGCATGCGAGGCATCGTTACCAATATATCCAACGTCGGTGTCGAATCGGGTGTTGCCGTGTATGTCGACGGCGTGCTGGTTGGCCGCCCGGAAGCGTTTAATGCAGCCCTGCGGGATGTGGCCCGGGTCGAAGTGTTGCGCGGCCCCCAGGGGACACTGTTCGGCAAGAACACGATTGCAGGGGCGGTCAATATCATCACGCCGCGCCCGACGGATGACTTCAGCAGCGAATTCAAGGTCGAAGCGGGCAACTTCGAGCGTATTTTTGTCGGCGGTACTCTTAACGGTAGTATCAGCGACACTGTCAACGGTCGGTTCTCGGTTGCCGTCGAAAACCAGGACGGCTGGATCGAAAACCTCAATGACAATCGAGACTTCAATGGTGAAGACAATATTTCCTTCCGGGCACAGCTCGATTTCAATCCCAACGACAATCTGAATGTCTACTGGACAGCCGACGGATTCTTCGACGAGAGAGATTTTGTCGCCCAGGTCAACGACGACCCGCGAGATCTCAAAGCCAATCCACTGGTAAACATCGACGAGGGTATCGTCGATATCGATTCCGTGAGCACTTCGGACCGAGATATCTGGGGAACATCGCTGCAATTCGATTACGAGACCGGCGGAGGGTACTCGGTAGTCGGTTTGCTGGGTTTTCGTTCATCGGAGATCCACAGCCTGTTCGATGGCGATACCGAGCGGCAGCAGTTGTCGGATACCAAGAGGGACACCGAGGCCGACACCCTGAGCCTGGAACTCCGCCTGCACGCTCCGGCGGATTCGCGCGTCAACTGGGTGGCGGGCGTCAACTTCAGCGATCAGAGCATCGACGAATCGACCCAGACCCGGTTCTTCCCGCAAAACATCCTGGCAGGCTGCAATCAGCCGGTCGTTCCCAACACCTTCCGCGGCTTCCCGCCGGGCCCGCCGTTCGAGCCGACCTCGAGGATCGCCGGCTTCGATCAGAACGGATTTCCTGTCTGGGACTTCGATCTGAACGCCAACGGTGTTTTCAACGAAGCCAGCGTCACGCTTCCGCCCTTCGGCCTGTTCGGCGTCGCGGAGAACCTCGGCTGCAACAATCCCGACCTGATCGCCTTCGGCCGCCATATCCCGGGCGGCGATGCCATCGATCAGTATATTGTCGGAAATCCCGCCCTGGGCTTCGACCAGCCGCTGACCGCAGCGACAGTTCCCGAAATCGCACAAGTACGGGAACTCGGCACGCTGGACACGCAGGCATTCGCCGTTTTCGCACATGCCGATTTTCAGCTGAGTGACCAGCTGACGCTGACCGGCGGCATCCGCCATACCTGGGAAGACAAAGACCTGGTCATGGACCAGATCGGCATGATCAACATACTCCGACCCTCGTTCAGCACGCAGAACAGCCGCGAAGACAACGAGTTGTCCGGCACGCTATCGCTGCAGTACCGGGTAAGCGACGATTTGATGCTCTATGGCAAATATTCGCGCGGCTTCAAGTCGGGCGGTTTTCAGTTCGATATTACCCAGGGCGAAAACGTCACGGCTTTTAACGCATTGTTCCGAGGCCCGGCATTCGTCAACGGCTTCCTGGCGGCCAATCCGGGCGCTACCAAGCAGGACGTGATCGATGCCGCGATCGCCGCGACGGCCGACCCGAATGCACCGCCGGCCAACATTGATTTTGGCCCGGAGACGGTCAACGCGTTCGAGATCGGCCTAAAATCCGATTTCGCGGACGACAGGGTCAGATTCAACGCCGCGGCATTCTTTACCGATTACGAGGATGTGCAACAGAATATTACGCGGCTCGCAACCGGTATCGTCGTGCTGAACGTGCCGGGCGCCGAAATAACCGGTTTCGACGTCGATCTGACGGCAGTTGTGACACCCAATTTCCTGTTTACTGCCGGTGTTGGTTATGCCGACAGTGAACTGACCGACCCGCTGATCATCGATGATCCGCAGAATCCGGGCGTTCCTTTGGTGGACAGCAGTGCGTTCCTGGGTCAGCGGCTCGCACAGGCGCCCGAATGGACGGCCAACGCATCGGCAATTTACACCCGATCCCTCAACAATACGGGCAGGCTGGTGCTGCGCGCCGACTGGTCCCATACCGGCGAGGTCCTGCACGAACTCGTGGAGAACGGCTCGCCACTCCAGAGCATCGTGACCGAGGATTCGTACAATCTGGTCAATGCCCGCATCGGATACGTTTCACCGGACGGAGATTGGGACGTCTTCGTGTGGGGCAAGAACGTCTTCGACGAGCAATACAAAGCCTACCGCCGCGCCAACCCGATCATCAGGGTATTCGGACTGGATCCCTCGGGCAGCGGCCTGGCGTTCCCGGGCAGTGAGACGGCGCAGGCCATCGGAGGCATGCCCAGCACCTGGGGAGTCACCTACGTCAAGCGTTTCGGGGACTAACAGCTACCTTGGGATACCCGACTTCCCGGCAGGCGAAAGGGTCATACGGCGCAATCTGCCTGATACTTTTCGCGTTGCCCGCCTTGGCGCAGGACATCTCGGTCACGCGACTGACTGACGATGTCTATCACTTCCGTTACGGCTTCCACAGCAACATCTTCATCGTCACCGATGACGGGGTCATCGCGACCGACCCGTTGAACCCGGCAGCCGCCGAGGCCTGTCTCACCGAGATCCGCAAGGTGACGGACAAGCCGGTGCGCTACGTGATTTACAGCCACGACCATACCGATCACATAGCCGGTGGCGGGGTCTATGAAGGGCAGGCCCGGTTCGTTGCGCACCGGAAAGCGCTCGAACGAATTCATGCCCGCGGCGTCGACGAGATCGTCATTCCCGACCTGCTGGTCGGTGACCGGCACACCATAGAGTTCGGCGGCAAGGAAGTGCGGCTCACACACCTGGGCCGCATAGAGTCGGCATCCGGCCTGGCCATCTATCTGCCGGACGACAAGGTCCTGATGTGGGTGGACGCGGTCCGGTCGTTCGGCGTCCCGTACAGGTACTTCGAGGGTTACGACTTATTGGAATTCCGGAATGCGCTGACGGAGCTTGCGAGCTGGGACTTCGAAACTCTGGTACCTGGTCACGGACCACCGACCGACAAGAGTCGGCTGGCCCTGTTCGCGAATTACCTGGACGACCTGCAAGCGATTGCAGAGGAAGAGATGGTGAAATACACGCAGCGCGACCATCGGGCAAGAGTCGGCAAAGTGAATCCGGAGAAGTACTTCGATACTTATATAAGCGAGATCGCCGGGCGCGCCGCGAAAAGGATGCGCCCGAAGTACGGCGATATCGGCGGTTTCGATGACTGGGGGGCAAAGAACGCCGAGAGGACGGTCGTATTTTTGCTGCACGAAATATTGCTTTGAAGAGCCATATGAGATCCGGCGTATGCTTCGTGACGTATTCCAACAATGCTTGAGCGGTTCGCTTTCCAGGCGGCAGTTTCTCGGTGCCCTGACGCAGCTCGGCGTCGGTGCGACCGCGGCGGGCCAGCTGGCCGATGTCCTTGCGGCAGTTCCGGAGGCGGAACGCCGCATGGTTCTCAAAGACATCACGGGCGGGCGCATCACCTGTGAAACACTGAGGCTCTGGGGTGTCGAGTACGTGTTCGGCAACACCGGGGCCTACGAAGCGGGATTCGTCGATGCGCTGGTCGACTTCCCCGACATCCATTACGTGCTCGGGCTGCACGAGGGTTCGGTGATGGCGATGGCGGACGGTTATGCCCGCGTCACGGGACGGACCGCGTTCGTCAACATTCACTCGATCACGGGCACCGCCAACGCCCTCGGGCTGATCGTCAACGCCTGGGCGGACAGCTCGCCCGTGGTGATATCGGTCGGATTGAGCGAGCGTAGCGGCGAGAACCTGGGCGTGTTCACCGAGACCAGCAAGCTGGAGAGCATTCCGGAGCTCTACACGAAGTTGTCGTTCCGGTCGAGCCGCGTCGGGAACCTCGGTGAGTCGTTGCGCCGCGCGTTCAAGCTGGCGTCGGTGCTGCCGTCCGGGCCGGTCTTTCTCGGCGTTCCCGCCGACGTCTGGGCGGACAACACGGCGGCGGCCGAGCTGATTCCCGCCGAGAGGACCGTATCGACAAACCGTATTTATCCCGACGCCAACGCGGTTGAACAGGCGGCGGGCTGGCTGGCCGACGCGGACAACCCGCTGCTGATCGCGGGCGCCGAGCTGCCGCGCTGGGGCGGACTGGCCGAGCTCGCCGCGATCTCCGACCGGCTGGGCGCGACCGTGAGCGGCGACACGGCCTCGAGCCGCTCCTCGCTGGGATTTCCCAGCGATCACCCGGCATACCTGGGCCCGATGCGCGGGCCGATCGAGACGCCGAGGCCCTTCGACGTGGTGCTGATCGCCGGCGCCAGCCGCCTGTCATTGTCCAGACGGGGACATCCACTGATCCCCACTCAGGCCCGAATCATCGAGATCGGCCTCAGGGAGGACCATCTCGCCCGGGCGTATCCGGCCGATCTGGTGATCTTCGCGCACGCCGGCGAAACCCTGGCGCAGCTCGAGCGGGCTATCGGTGGCAGAGGGCCCGATGGCGGCGCGGTGAAGGCGAGGCGCGCCACGGCAAGCGCACTGAAGGAGCAGCGTGTCGCGCAACGGCGCCGGGTGCTGGAGCGGGTCTGGGATGCGCGCCCGATCGCGCCGGAACGGCTGGCCGCGGAGATCGATCGCGCCATCGCGGCGGACGCGATCGTGGTCACCGAGGGCGTATCCTCGGACGCGGCGATCTGGGACTACCTGCGTTTCGATCAGCCCGGCGGTGGACGGCGGCACGCGATTTCCTCCGGCGGCAGTCTGGGATGGGGACTCGGCGCGGCGATCGGCACCAAGCTGGGCGCGCCGGACAAGCAGGTCGTCGCGCTGGTCGGCGACGGCAGCTACCAGTTCGCGGTGCAGGCCCTGTGGACCGCGAAGCGCTTCGAGGTGCCGATGATCGTCGTGATATTCGATAACATGGCTTACCAGGCAAACCGGTGGGCGCTCGCCGGCCTCGCCGGCCGGGCCGCCGAGACCGGCCGGTACATCGGTATCAGCCTGGACGACCCGCAGATCGATCACGTCGGCATCGCCCGCGCCTACGGTCACGAGGGCGAAAGAGTCACGACGCCTGACGACCTCGGCGCCGCGCTCGGGCGCGCGGTCGCCGCAGAGCAGGGCGGAGGACTCTATGTCCTCGACGTGATGATCGACCGGCGTGGTGGAGGCGCGGATGCCGACTGGCACGAGAAACATGTTCCGGCATTCGGATCCTGACAAAGACTTGCGGCACAGTCCGGCGCGGCGCAGATTATTGCGTGTCGCGGCGCTGCTGCTGGCGCTCGTCGTACCGAAAGCGCGCGCCGTATTTGCCGCCGAGCGCACCGAGCACAACCTGCGGCATAGCCTGACGCAGCTGGCATTTCGTCTGTTTCCCCACGACGGGCTCGACAGCGAAAACTACGCCGAGGTTGCCGATCAGTTGCTCCGCCGGGCCTCGGGCGATGGCGCGCTGGCCGAAATGCTGCGCAGCGGGGTGGACCGGCTGGACGACGGCAGGCCGGGGTCCTGGGTGGAGCGATCCGAGGCACAACAGATTGCCCGCATCAGGGACCTTCAGGCCAGCGACTTCTTCCGCCTGATGCGCACCACGACGATCGAGCACCTGTATCGGAACCCGGCCGCGTGGCGGCTGATCGGCTACGAGGGATCCTCGGTCGAGTATGGCGGCTACGTCGATCGCGGCTTCGACGATATCGACTGGTTGCCCGGCGAAGGCGAAAGCCGGTGAGCCGGCAATACGAGCTCGGCGACCCATCGGTCGTGGTCGTCATCGGCTCGGGTGCGGGCGGCGGGGTACTCGGCGCCGAGCTTGCCGGCCGGGGCGTCGACGTGGTTTGCCTGGAAGCCGGACCGAGGCTGTCGCTTGCCGACTTCGTCAACGACGAAGCGCTGATGTTCCGGAGACTCACCTGGCTCGACCCGCGCGAGGGGTCCGGAGACCTGAACCCGAACTTCCCCACCTTCGTGTGCAAGACGGTCGGCGGCACGACGGTACACTGGACCGCGCTGGCGATGCGGCCGCTGGCCGACGAGTTCGCGCCATTGTCGAAGTACGGGTCGATCCCCGGCGCGAACCTCATGGACTGGCCGATACCGTATGATGAACTGGCGCCCTATTACGAAAAAGCGGAGTTCCTGATGGGGGTCGCGGGAACAAATGACTGGCCCTACCACCCGGGCAGCAACAACTACAAAGTCATGGAGGCCGGCGCCCGTCGCCTGGGCTACCGCGAGGTCGACATGGGGCACCTGGCAATCAACTCGGTTGCACGAGACGGTCGCCCGAGATGCCGCCAGATCGGATTTTGCAAGAGTGGCTGCCCGATCGGCGCAAAGTGGTCGACCCTGTATACCGAGATCCCGAAGGCGGAGGCCACGAATCACTTCGAACTGCGGCCCGAGTGCATGGCCGTCAAGCTCAATCACGGCGCGGACGGTCGCATCACCGGCGTCGTTTACGCCGATAAGAAAGGCGTGCTGCACGAACAAAAAGCGCGCGTGGTCTGCCTCGCCTGCAATGCGATCGAGACGCCCCGCTTGTTGCTGAACTCCGCATCGGGCCGCTACCCGGACGGGGTCGGCAACGCCAACGGTCTGGTCGGTCGAAATTACATGCGGCACGTGTTCGCGGGCGTCGCCGCCCTGATGCCGGGCCCGGTCAATTTTCACCGCGGCATCCAGCAGGCGGGAAGCGTCAGTGACGAGCGCTATCATGATTCCGGGCGCGGATTCGCCAGCGGCTATCACATCGAGGGCGCGCCGCTGAGCCCGGAGCGAATGGCGCTTTTATTGGATCCGGATGGCTGGGGCAGCGAATACACCGAGCTCATCGAGCAATACTCGAATTTCGCCGCCTGTCTGATCGTCGGTGAGGATCTCGCCGATCGAAACAACCACGTGCGGCTTCACGGCGAACGCAGGGACCGCTACGGGCTCCCCGTGCCCATCGTTCATTACGAGTACCACGCCAACTCGGTCGCGATGCGAGAGCATGCTCAGCAAGCGGCGACCGCGATCTACGAAGCCGTCGGCGCAAAGCGCGTGTTTCGCTTCGGGGCGCCACCCGCCACCCACAATCTCGGCACCTGCCGCATGGCAAAAGACGAGAACGACGGCGTCTGCGATGCCAATGGTCAGGTGTTCGGCACCAAAAACCTGTTCATCTCCGACGGCAGTCAGTTCGTCTCCGCGACCACCGCGAATCCGACATTGACGATCATTGCGCTGGCCCTGCGCCAGTCCGAGCGCCTGGCGAACAGTCTAAACCGGCTCGATCTGTAGGAGGCCACTGATGCCGATGTTTCCATCGCTGCCGGAAGGCGCCACGCTGTTCGAGCTATTCGCCCGGTTTCCGGACATTGCGCAATACCTTGCGGCACGTAACGAATATGTCATGCGCGGACCCTCCCCGTTGAGCGAAGGGGAACGGGAGCTGATCGCGGCGTTTGTCTCGTCACTGAACAGCTGTAATTACTGCGCCGGTAGTCACGGCGAAGCCGCAAAAGCGTTCGGGATTCCCGAACAGACGATCGCGATGCTAGCCGAGGATATCGATACGGCGCCGGTGAACAAAAAACTACGGCCGATGCTGCGATTCGTGGAAAAACTCACGCGGAGCCCGGCACGAATGACCTCGGCGGACGCGGATGCCGTGTTCTCTGCGGGATGGAACGAAGAAGCGTTATTCAGCGCGATCCTCGTCTGCTGTGCGTTCAATTTCATGAACCGGCTGGTCGATGGCTGCGGGCTGGTCGCGAGCGAAGCGCAGGCAACCAACGGGGGCCGGTTCCTGTTCGAGCAAGGCTACGCCGCCGTGCCCGATGCAGCGTCAAAAAAATCAGGCTGAACACCGACAGCTAGCCCGAACATTGCACGAGACCGCCCGAGATCATTGACAACCTTATGATTTGATTATGGATAACGAAGACTCGAATGGTGACACCTTGTCGACTTCACTGGCTGTCCGGTTTGTGGCCGGATCTCGTTGCGCCTGACTGGCTCTTCCCTCGAGCCATAGCCCGCTATGGCTCTCGGTCCAGAGCGGCGTCAGCCACAACGATCTCGTGCCCACAATCCCGGACTCTCGTGCAATGTTCAGGCTAGTCGATCTTTGCGGCGTCCTTGTACATGACCTTATGGCGTTTCTCCCTGATCCAGACGTCCAGCTCCTCGTCGGTCATGAAGTTGTCTCGATTGAAGACATCCCAGTGAATGATCTCTTCCGGTGACTTTTTCCACCGTTTGTAAGGCTCCTTGAGCGGCGGCCCGAAACACATGATGTCGAGAATCGAGAGCGCCTCCGGAACTTTAAGCAACGGCCGCATCGCTTCCTGCGCCTTCTGCTGGCCGATCGCGGTCACCCACCAGACGTTGTAGCCGAGCGCGGATGCGGCCAGATGCGCCGACATCGTGGACGCCGCCACGCTCTGCAGCAGGATGCGCTCCGCATTCTCCATATACATTCTGTTGAGATCGGAGTCGTCGTCCTTGAGCATCGGAAAGGCCTTGACGTAGCGGAAGTCCGCGACAACGACGATCATGCCGGGGGCCGTAGCGAGACCCGCGTAGTTGGGCGTCGGAAACTTCATCTTGAGTCTGGCGCGAAAGCGCTGCTCGGCTACGAAGTAATCCGCGATCTTCTGCTTGGCATCGGGATCCCGGATGACGATGTAGTGCCAGGGCTGCGAGTTGGCGCCCGATGGCGCGTGGCGCGCCGCCTCCAGTACCAGTTCAAAATGTTCTGCGGGCATCTCGTAGCCGGGGTCGAATTGCCGTGTGGTAATTCGATTGCGGGCGATTTCCATAAATTGGTCGTATAGTTGGCGGTCTCCCGGTACGGGATGCGTGTCGGTTTCGACTGGGTTCATGTCTCGCTCCGTTGGCGCCGCTCCCACGCAGGTGGGACTCATGCAATGCCGGTGTAAAGTATCCGGCGTGATTACGGATTGTGAAACGCGCCGCTCGATGAATCCACCGTAATGCCGGATCGCAATAATCGGAGGTCAGCGCATCGTGAATACTGAGCTTACCGCGGGCAAGCTGGTAGAACTCGCGCCCGGTATCCGGAGACTGCTGGCGCCGAATCCCGGCATGATGACGGGGCCCGGCACCAACACTTATATATTAGGTGAGAAGGAGACCGCGGTAATCGACCCCGGCCCGGCGATCGACAGCCATGTCGAGGCGATACGCGAGCTGGCGCCGGGACCAGTCAGGTGGATATTGGTCACACATACCCACCCCGACCACTCGCCGGCAGCGACTC
>JBHIDG010000019.1:0-17411 GCA_046760025.1 Woeseia sp.
TCGTCCTGACCTTCTTGCGCCAGGCGCTTTCCAGACCAGGTAGAAGTACTTCATGCTGCCGCCTCGGCCGCCAGCGTACCCTTGTCGAGGTGTAGCGTATGGGTTGCGTACCCGGCCGAAATCGCGTCGTGCGTCACCATCACGATGGTCTTGTCGTAATCGTGGTTCAATGCCTGGAGCAGGCCGAGGATTTCATTGGCAGTTTCCCGATCGAGATCACCCGTCGGCTCGTCGCACAGCAACAGCGTCGGGTCCGAGACGATCGCCCTGGCGATGGCGACACGCTGCTCCTGGCCGCCGGACAGCTCTCTCGGGTAGTGACTGGCCCTGTCTTCGAGACCGACGATCGACAGCGCGGTCGCGGCGCGTTTCGTACGCTCCCGGCCGCCCAGATTGGTCAGCAGCAACGGCAGCTCGACGTTTTTCTGTGCCGTCAGAACGGGCAGCAGGTTGTAGAACTGAAAAATAAAACCGATATGGCGCGCCCGCCATTTCGACAACGCACCGGAAGACATTGAATGCAGTGCGGCACCGCCGACCTCGACCGTTCCCGACGTCGGCTTGTCCAGGCCACCGATCAGATTGAGCAGTGTCGTCTTGCCCGACCCGGACGGCCCCATCAGAGCCAGAAAATCGCCCTTCGCGATATTCAGATTGAGTTTGTGTAAGACCTCGACCCTTTCCTTGCCTTTCTGGTATACGCGGCTGATGTCTTCCAGTACGACCAAGTCCCCACTCATTGTTTCCCCCTGCGTCTGTTATTCGTATCTGACTGCCTGTCCGGCGACCAATTCCTCATCGGCGGCCGCGACTATCCTGTCGCCTGCACTCAGACCGCTCATTATCTGCATGCCGCGGCTGGTGGCCTGCCCGACCGACACGGATCGACGCTGAACGGCACTATCCCGCACGATCCACACGTAGTTCCCTTCGCTATCGGTCCTGACGGCACTCTCCGAAACATACACAGCCGCCGCGCCCTGCTGGCCACTTGCGCCCCGGCTACCGAGGAAAGCCACCTTGACGCCCATATCTCTCAGGATGCGTTGGTCGCGTTCGAGGAAACCGATCCGGACCCGGACCGTCGCTTTCTGTCGATCCGCCGTCGGAACGATGGCTATCACCTCGGCTGGTATCTTCCAGTCCGGATATGCATCCAGTGCAGCTGTTACCCGTTGTTTCGGCTGAACGCGTTGAATATAGGCTTCGTTGACATCGACTTCTATCTCCAGCGAGTCCATGTCGACGATCGTGCAGATGCCCGTCCGGGTGAATCCTCCGCCGGCCGAGATCGGTGAAATCATTTCCCCCGGTTGCGCGTTC
Organism: Woeseia sp.; assembly: GCA_046760025.1. GTDB lineage: Bacteria > Pseudomonadota > Gammaproteobacteria > Steroidobacterales > Woeseiaceae > JACZWL01. Next base: position 1,324 of record JBHIDG010000019.1, read on the forward strand.
TTGGTGACCACCACGCCCGGGAATGGGGCCCGAATTATCGTGTTCTCCAATTGATCCCGGGAAACATCGACGCCGCGCTGCGCAACGGTGACGTTCTCGCGACCTGCTGCAAGACGGGCCCGAAGCGTTTCCGCATTTGCGGTAGCCGCGTCGACTTCCGACTGACTGATCAGCTTGCGTCCCAGCAGCCCGGTCGCACGCGTAAGGTCGAGTTCGGCCTGCGTTAGCTGCGCCCGGACCTCCTGCAGAGATGCTTGTGCGGAACTCAATTGTGCCTCGGCGAGCCTTAACTGCGCTTCCTGTGAGCTGCTGTCGAGATAGGCGACAATCTGGTCCTTGTCGACCCGCATTCCCTCCTCCACCAGCACCTGCAGGACCTTGCCGGCGATTTTGGATGACACGGTCGCCTGCCGCCGCGCCACCACATAACCGGAGGCGTCCAGCACGCTGGCGGGGCCGCCGCCGGACTGCGTAAGCCGCACGGTCTCAACCGTGACCACCACGGGGCTCGGGCCCATGAACCAGAGTCCGATGGCGCCCAGCATGATCACTCCGATCAGTCCGGATACGACGACAGGCCGATGTCGCCGCCCCGCGGTCTCGGGGTCGCGGTTGATCTGCAGCTCTGCGAGTCGCTGGACGTTGTCGCTCACGTGTGTCTTGTTGGTGTTATCCGGGCCAGTAAGTCTATCCTGCCCGCGGGACCGGTGCTACGCAGGGTCAGTAGCGAACCAGGGCGGAGCCCCAGGTAAAGCCCGCACCGAATGCCTCGAAAAGCAGGAGTTCGCCGCGTTTTACCCGGCCGTCGCGAATCGCCACGTCGAGCGCCAGGGGGATCGAGGCGCTCGAAGTGTTGGCGTGCTCATCGACTGTTACGACAACCCGATCCATCGGCAGGTCCAGTTTCTTGGCTGCCGCCACGATGATGCGGAGGTTTGCCTGGTGCGGAATGAGCCAGGAGACGTCTTTTTTTTCGACGCCGTTGGTCGACAGCGTCTCTCGCGCCATGGATCCCAGGGTACCGACGGCTTTCCTGAAGACCTCATTGCCCTTCATGCGTATAAACGCGCTCTCGCTTTGAATGGCGTCATACCCACGTGAGATACCGGCAGGCACATGCAGCGAATCTTCAAACGCTCCATCCGCATGAATGTGTGTCGACATGACGCCGGGTTCGTCGGCTGCGGTAAGGACCACGGCACCGGCACCGTCGCCGAACAATACACATGTACCGCGATCCTTCCAGTCGATGATCCGCGAATAGGTTTCGGAGCCGATGACGAGCGCACTGGTCGCGCCGCCTGTCCGAATGAATCGATCGGCTACGTCCAACCCGTAAATGAATCCGGAGCATGCCGCATGGACGTCAAATGCGGGAATTGTGCTCAGGTCCAGTCTTCGCTGCACGATACACGCCGTGCTCGGAAAAACCTTGTCGGGCGTCGTGGTGGCAACGATGATCAGGTCGATATCGGAAGCGCTCACCGCTGCAGCGTCGATCGCCATGTGCGCCGCCGCCAGGCCCATGTCGGACGTCGTCTCGTCCTCGGCAGCTATGTGTCGCCGCTTTATGCCCGTTCGTTCGCGAATCCACGCATCCGAGGTGTCGACAATCTTCTCGAATTCCTCGTTGTGCATCACCCGTTCCGGCAAATATCCGCCGGTTCCCGCAACTTTTGAATACGGCATAGACACTATTCCTTGCGGCGAATGAATTCGGCTATCTCGCCCAGCGTCGGATAATCGAAGAGATCGTTGATATCGACCTTACCCGGGTACTGCTCATCCAGCGCCAGGACGATCTCTGTCAACGTCAACGAGTTGATGCCGACTTCAAACAAATTGTCGTCCGGGCGGACTGTACGATCGCCAATAAACTCCCTGCAGATCGCACTCAAGCTGGAAATGACAGGATCGTCTTCGACAGGATCAGCAAGCTGCGTGATGGGCGTCAGTTCTGACAGCACCGAATCGAAGTCGCCGTCGAGATACGCGCTTGCGAGATGGGCGCGCTGGATTTTGCCGCTCGTGGTCTTCGGAATGCGTGATACCGGTATGACGTGATCGACCTCGATACCGATCTGCGCCGCGATCATCCCGCGTACTTTATCGGCGAGACACGCGAAGGACTCGGGATCCTTCCTGTACAGCACGAATGCAAGCAACTCTTCTGTCCGACTCTGTCCCGCGTTGACGCCGGCGACCGCTATCTTGCCGAGATCGAGGCCGTCGACGCGGGCGGCAACTTCCTCGATATCGTGCGGATAGTAATTCTGTCCATTGACGATGATGATGTCCTTGGACCGGCCGGTAATGACGAGTTCGCCGTCGACGAACAGCCCACAGTCGCCCGTTCTGAGCCAGCCGTCCCCGGCAAACATCATCGCCTGCTGTTCGCCATCGTCATAGAGACCTTTCGTTACGTTGCCGCCGCGAATCTGAATGTTGCCGGTGAGTCCGTCCGCCAGTACTTCGTCCTCGTCGTCCACGATTCGTATCTCGCAGTCACGAATCGCTTTGCCGACCTTGACAAAACTGATGGAATCGCGATCCTGCGGGTCGCCCGGCTGGTACGCCGAGCCGATTTTCAGGCTGTGTCGATCGACCGTTATTCTCGAATACTCTCTGCCTGGTTTCGGGATCGAGACGCCGACGGTCCCCTCCGCCAGCCCGTACACAGGGAACATTGCGGTGCGCCGCAGGCCGAACGGCCCAAGCGCCGACAGAAATTCCTCACACAGCTCCCAGGAGATCGGCTCGGCACCGTTCAGGATAAGCTTGACCGAGGAGAGATTCAGATTGTCCGGTCGCCTGCGCTCGAACATCTTCAGATAATGCTTGTAGCCGAAGTTCGGTGAACACAACTGGGTGGCCTCGAATTCGCCCGCTTTGGCGAGCCACAGCAGCGGCCTGCGAACGAACAGCGAGGTATCCATGATGGCGTGCTCCATGCCGGCGGCCAGCGCCATCAGATGAAAGCCGATCAGGCCCATGTCGTGCGTCAGCGGCATCCAGCTTAGGCACCGTTCGCCCTCGTTCCACTCGAGCCGTTCGTTATTGCCGCGTATGTTGGTGGCCAGGTTCCGATGAGTCAGGCAGATGCCCTTCGGGTCGCCGGTCGACCCCGAGGAGTACTGAATGAACGCGACGTCGCGGGCGCCCCTCTCGACGATTCTGCCCGGTAAGTGCGCGCTGCCCTCCCCCTCCAGAATCACGTTGGTTTGCAGCGATCTCCTGACGTCAGGCATATTCTCCGCTTCCGCGAAGTCAACCAGGCGCTTGAGTAATCCCCGATCCGTGTACAGCGTGCCTCTTCGCAACTGGCGCAGGATTCTGAAGAGTTTGAATCGATGCTCGTCGCTGATGCCGACCGCTACCGGCACGGGCACGATTCCGCCAAGCACGGCGGCCCAGAACGCGATAAGGAAACTCTCATTGGATTTGGTGAACACGACAATTTCGTCGCCGGGCTGCATGCCATGCTCCTGCAAGTCGGCGAGGAGCAGGCATGCCCTGTCGAACAGGTCGCCGAACGAGAGTCTGCTCTCGTCGTCTTCGCCATCGATCAACAGGACACGGCGGTCGTTCTCGCGCCGGTCCTCCAGCATATCGGCGAGCGTTTCGTACAGCTTCATGGGATTGGGATTGCCGGGGTCAGGCCTGAAAGAGGCGCAATATTACATTGACCGGCGTCAAACCGATACTGCAAACTCGACCGGCCGTGACAGTGACACCCGATCCAGAATTCGACCGTAACAAGGCTCCGTCCAGGAGAAGCTGGATGTCACACCGGCAACTGTCGCCTTCTCGGCGGCTCGCGTACTTCCTGTTGACGCCCCTGCTACGGGGACTGCTTGCGTTACTGTGGCGCAGCTATCGCGTAACCAGAACAAGCGGTGCAGACATCGGCGAGCGACTGATTGCCGACAAAACGGTTTGCATTCCCTGCTACTGGCACCAGCAGCACCTGGCATGCGCCAACGAGATTCGGCGATGGATCGCGGATGGTTTCGAGGCAAGCATCGTCATCTCTGCGTCCGTCGACGGTGAAGTGCCTTCGCGAATTGCCGGCGCCTGGGGCGCCGAAATTATTCGAGGCTCGGCCAATCAGACCGGCTCCCTGGTCATGCGTGACATGCACAGGGCGCTCAAGCGAGGCAGGTCCATCATCACGACGCCCGATGGGCCGAAGGGGCCGATTCACGAATTCAAGGCAGGGACTATTTTGATGGCGAGGATTGCGAACGCACCGCTCGTGCCCCTGGCCTGTGCCGCAGATCGCAGCTGGTATCTCGACAGCTGGGACAGGACGATGGTCCCGAAACCGTTTGCCCGCATCGTTGTCGCCGTCGGTGAACCGTATCTCGTGCCCGGCGACACGCCGGTCGGTGAGCTCGAGTCTCACCGAGTGAAAATGCAGGATACCCTGATGAATCTGATGAAGCGGTGCAGACAGGCGCTGCAATCTGACTAGATTCGATAACTCGCACGTGATCGTGCGGTCGTTTCAGAAGGTCCGGGCAATTGGCGTATATACCGGACCGATCAGCTAGAATGACCAGCTGAAGTGCGCTCGGAGATGACAGACTTGCAGCAGAACCTCCGCGGCCGTGTCGAAGCAGCTTTCTTTGCCAGTGGCCGTCCTAACCGCGTTGCTGTCCGCACGGTCATCGAGACGTCACCCGCTGAGCAGGCGGGCTTACAGCCGGGCGACGTCATCAGGAGCTATGCCGGTGCAAGAGTTTTCTCCTCCGAACAGTTGGTCAACCTGCGAAGTGCCGGGGTCAAAGGAATGCCGGTAACCGTCGAAATCGTCCGCGACGGAGAACTGATGCAGATTACGATGCCTCGCGGCCCGATGGGTATCCAAACCCGGCAAGACGTGGTTGATCCCAGTGCGCCGGGCGGCGGATAGGCCAGGCGGGGTGAAAGCAGCCTATCGAGACATTGCCCCGTCGGACACTGTTGGCACGGTCGACTCCGAGCTACTAAGATCGCAACCTCAACCGCCTTGCCGGTTGAATTCATGAACGATCGTGACCTCTTCCAGGTTCTTGCTTCTGAGCGTGATGCGCCGTATCAGGCGATCGTTATTGTCGGCAAGCCTGTAACGTTCTGTCAGCTTCATTCCTTTTTCGCCCAGCGTCTCGATCACGTACGAGCCGCCTTCCCATCCGGATACCCGGTGGGCGTCGGCGGCGCCGATACTGACCGGCCTGTTCTCTCCGAATCGATACTCTTCGACAATCGCCCGGTCGAAGCTGACAAACAATGCATGCGGGGTCTGCGTGATTGTCAGCGATTCGCCGGTCTCGAGGAACACGTGGACGAGACCGCCGCTGGTTTCACCGTTGCGAGGCCTGCCGCGCTTCATCTCCCGCATGATGGTCCGGTTATCGACACCGTCGGTGCGGTCTATGGCCTCATTGATTCGAGGCTGGCCTCTCAGCGACTCGGGCCGGATCTTCCACTGCCCCGACAGGTCGACGCCGGCCGGCACGGCCGCCGATTTCGGGATCAGCCCCTCGGGGGCGGCACAGGCATACAGCAGAGGCAGCAGAATAAGCGAGCGTCGGATTACGGTCGTTTTTTGCACTCGCGGTTCCTCGGTGGAGCCGTTGCGTCGACAATACGAAATCCCGGGCGCTCGCTCAAAGAGTCAATATCCGTCAAGGCTGTCAACGAGTCCCTTGCCGGCACGTTTAACACTGGGTAAGTTATCGGCCAGCCTTTTGGAGATATCAAGGTGAAAAAGCCAGCCAGAATACTCGCGATTTCGGCGCTTTGCGTATTGCTGCTGCCATTCGCAGCCTACCCGAACGAAAGCGACGACGGCGTTTCGCCCGTTCGACCGTCCCAGATGACGCGTGAGCAGCGACGGGCCGTCTGGGAAAGCCTGTCTGAGCAAGAAAAGCAGGCGAAACGGGAAGAATGGCGGGCCAAACGCGAACAGAAGCGGGCGGAATGGGAAGCCATGACGCCCGAAGAGCGCGAGGCGAAACGCGCCGAATTGCGGAAAAAATGGGAGTCACTCACAGCAGAAGAGCGTGATGCGATAAAGGAAAGGCGGAAGCAACGCCGACACAATCGCGGTAAGCGCCGCCACAAAAGGGACCACGGCGAATAGTCCGGCGGCCTACTCCGCCGGCTTGACGAACTTGAGCGTCAGGCGGTCGGACTCGCCGATCGCGAGATATTTTCCCCTATCTTGCTCGTCATGCCTGAGTGACGGCGGCAGCGTCCAGACGCCGTTGGGATGGTCATGCGTATCCATCGGGTTGCGATTGACATCCGATCGCCCCCCGAATTCGAATCCGGCCGCTTCGGCAAATGCAACCAGGCGCTCTTCCGAGATATAACCGTTCGCCGATGCGGGATCTTCATCGTCCGCATCGGGCCAGCGATGATCGACGATGCCGAAAACGCCGCCGGGCTTCAGTGCATCGAAAATTGCCCTGAACGCGAGTTGCGCCGATCCTTCCGGGTAGCCGCGGCCCACCCAGTTATGGGCGTTGCGAAAGGTCACGACCAGATCGGCCGAGCCGACGGGCGCAATCTCGAGTCTGCCGGGAAAATCCAGGGCCGTTACGTTGACATCGCCGTAGACGTCGGGCGCCGAGCCGATCTTGGTCAGAAACTCGCCCAGGTATCGGCGCTGATACGAGTACGGCGGGTTTACGCTGTACTGGGCGGCATAGAAGGTACCGTTGTCTCTCAGCGCCGGCGCCAGTATCTCCGTGTACCAGCCCCCGGCCGGCCAAATCTCGACCACCGTCATGTCCGAACGGAAACCGAAAAACGCGAGCGTCTCCTTGGGATGACGGTACTTGTCCCTCGCCCTGTTTTCAGGGCTGCGATGCTCTCCGGCGATGGCTTCGTCGAGCGCGGCGCTGGTGGCCGCGCCGAGTCCGCTGCCGGTCGCATTAACGCTATACGCGAGTACCGCGGACAGCAGTACGACGGTAACAGTTGGAAGGATTGATGTTTCTTCGCGTGGATTTTTCATCATTGAAACTCCGGACCGGTATAATAAAAGGCCGCCCGCCGACGGGTGACTCAATACAAACAATTTCCCCGATCGAGGTCAATCAACCGACGCCAATCGTGAGCATCGTTTCAGACACCTGGAACAAGCCGGTTCGGTTGCCGGAGGCCATGCCTGCGTCGGCAAATGTCGTCATTATCGGCGGCGGCATCGTCGGCGTGTCGACGGCATGGTTTCTTGCACGGGACGGCATCGACGTCGTGCTTTGCGAAAAAGGTCATGTTGCCGGTGAGCAGTCGAGCCGTAACTGGGGCTGGATTCGCAAGCAGGGCCGGGACAGCCGCGAATTGCCGATGATGATCGAGAGCCAGCGCATCTGGCGCAGACTCGAGGAACAGACGGGCGAAGACGTCGGCTACGTCGAGGGCGGCTGCTACTACCTCGCCGCCAGCCAAAAGGAAGTCGAGAATTACGAGAGCTGGATTCCGACGGCCAGAGAATTCGGACTGGACACCCGCGTCCTGTGCGGCAGGGAACTGCCCAGGCACATTGCAAACCCGTCGCAGGCCTGGCCCGGAGCGCTTTACACCGCCAGCGATGGGCGGGCCGAGCCGCACAAGGCCACGGCCGCGATTGCCCGTGCCGCCAGCCGCCTCGGTGCGACGATTCTGACCGGCTGCGCCGTGCGCGGCATCGAGACCGAGGCGGGCCGGGTGTCGTCGGCCGTCACCGAGCACGGTGCGATCAGGACATCGACGGTGCTCTGTGCTGGCGGGGCCTGGTCATCGATGTTCTGTCGCTCGCTCGGCATCTCGCTGCCGCAATTGAGTGTGAAGGGCACCGTCGCAAGAACGGCGCCGGCCCCGGAGATACTGGAAGGGCAGTGTTTCGATAAGCGAATCGCGATCCGCCGGCGTCAGGACGGCGGCTACACGGTTGCCCATGGTGCGGGAGGTCTGACACATGCCCTGACGCCGTCGACTCTCAGATTTGCGTTCAAGTTCCTGCCCGCGCTGAGAAAGGAATTCGGCGCGATGGGACTGACGATCAACCGCGACTTTTTCACGGAGCTGGCAACCCCGGTCTGCTGGCCGCTCGACCGTGCATCACCGTTCGAGAGGCGACGGGTACTCGATCCGGCTCCGAGCAGGCGGACGCTGAAGGCAATCAGAAAGAACCTGAACGAGGTTCACCCTGTCCTGGAAAATACCGAAATCGTGGAGTCCTGGGCAGGCATGGTCGAGACGACACCAGATGTGGTGCCCGTCATGAGCCCGCAAGAAAGCCTGCCCGGCTTTTTCATAGCGACGGGCCTGAGCGGACACGGATTCGGCATCGGACCGGGCGCCGGCAAAGCGGCGGCAGGCATGCTCACCGGACAAGGCAGCGGCATCGATATTTCGCCGTTCCGGTTAAGCCGGTTCTTCGATGGATCGCCGATCCAGCTTGGTCCCACCTTTTAATTTCCGGCATTTATCCTGACAGCGTCTGCAAGCGGGCGGGCAAAGGAACCACGACGCGACACGCGGACCGACTCCAGATCCAGCCAGGCAGCGAGCGTTGCCAGTTCCTGTGCGAGTTTCCCTGCGGTCCTGTCAGCGTCGGTGTCGGCTTCCTCATACGCTGCCAGCACCAGCAGCCGGCCGTTCTTGCGGTCGGCCTTGAGGTCTACACGTGCAACGATCTTGTCGTCCAGCAGAAATGGCAGCACGTAGTAGCCCCATTTGCGCCGGCTCGCGGGGACGTAGATCTCGATGCGATAGTAGAAATCGAACAGTCGCTCCACCCGGGGGCGATACCAGACGACAGGGTCGAACGGAGACAGAAGTGTCGCAACTCTCGTACTGCGAGGCACGACGGCATCACGAGACAGATAGCCGGGTTCACTCCAGTTTTCGACCCGGACCTCGCGCAGGGCGCCCTCTTTCACCAACTCCTGCAATCTCGGCGCCGCCTCCCTCGGTGGCATGCGGAAATAGTCTGCCAAGTCGTGCATGGTGCCGACTCCGCAAGCGCGGCCAGCGCGACGCAGCAATTCACGTTGTGCATCAGGCCGCGCCACGCGGCGACCGAATTGTCCGGCATCAATAACTCGCTCCGGTATGTCATACAGGCGCTGGAAATTCGGCAGGCGGTCTGCGACCGCAACGGCGCCGAATCCGAAGTGGTATTCGAGCGCCCATCGGGGTACGGGCCGGTACCAGTCTCCCGCCTTGCGCCCGGGCCCGGGAAGCGGCGGCAGGTCACTGGACGTGACAGGCCCTTCGGCCCGGACGATCTTCAGTACTTTTCGCAGGTATTCCTTTCGGCCGGGGAGCTTCATTATCGGACTGTTCGGGTACGCCTGGAACTCATCTCTGCGATGGCGCAAAAGCGACCAGGCGTCCGCGGGAACGATCGAAGCCTCGTGTGCCCACTGCTCGGTGAACTCCCTGCGGCGGTAGACGAGCTCGTTCAGTTTTTCGCGTGGATATGCGCCGAGCCGGGCGAACAAAACGAGATAGTGGGCGGGGATCAGGACGTTCACGTAATCGAGCTGCAGCAGGCCGATTCGATTGATAACGCTCCGGACATGCCGGATGTCGCCGGATTCACCGGGCCGCGGCCTGTCGAATCCCTGCGCCGCCAGCGCGGTCCTCCGGGCTTCGGCCCGCGACAGACGAACGCGCCGCATTAGCCGCTCAGACCCTTGCCGATGCGGCCCGCATGGACCGACAGCGTCTTGCCGAGCCAGCTCCTGTAGTCACGGCTTTCGACGGTGTCGATCAGATGCCACTCGCCGGTACATGTATCGTCAGTCAGCGTCACGCAGAGCCACCCGCGATGCTTGATGTCGAGGTACGTCAGCCACGGGTTCTGTAACAGCACGCCATCGCGAACCGAGTTCGGCTCCCGCTCGGGCAAGGCGTCAGACAAAACCGGCGACGAGACGGCGCCGGTCAGGAACTCGACTGCCACAGGCCTGTCGGCAGCGGCCGGTATCAAGTCGCCGGCCAGGTGCGCATGCAAGTCCCCACTCAGAATGACCGCGTTTTTGGCATATTTTCCGAGGTCGGCATAAAAATCGTCGCGCGCCAGCGGGTAGCCGCTCCAGGCGTCCAGAACGGCAGGTGGATTATTCTTGCTGCGCTCGATGATGCGCTGAAGCTGCTCCATCGGTATGGCACTGGGCTTGCTTGTATCGATTAAGGGTTCGAAGTCCGGGAGAATCAACTCTGCAACAAGGACCTGCTGTCCGATCAGTTGCCATGTCGTCTTTGTCGCGCGTTGCAGCCGGCGTCGGAACCAGCGTTCCTGGTGTCCACCCAGCATTCGCCGCTCCGGATTTTCCATTGCAGCAGTAACGCATTCTTCGGTGACATCAGGATCCGCGTCCGGCTGCCGGTCGCGGCCGTACAGGCGGGTATCGAGCATGATCAGGCTCGCGAGCCTGCCGAATCTGAACTCCCGGTAGATCCGGGTCTCTCCCCCCCGCGGCCTGCCCCGGATCGGCATCCACTCGAAGTAGGCCTGTATGGCGGCATCTCGCCGCCCGGCCCACTCGCCATCGTCTTCGCCATGTCCCTTCGCGCCCCCGCGCCAGGCGTCATTGGCGATCTCGTGATCATCCCAAACGGCGATCAAGGGCAGAGACGCCAGCATCGCCTGCGAATCCCGGTCTCCCTTGTACTGCGCATGACGCATCCGGTAATCGGCGAGCGTCAGCAACTCGGTTGCCGGCTCCGACGTTCGACCCAACAGCCCGGCCTTGTCCGAGCCGTAACCGTTTGCACCGTATTCGTATATGTAGTCTCCGAGGTGAACAACCGCGTGCAGGTCGGACCGACCGGCGATTTCGCGATACACATTGAAGAATCCCGCCGGATAGTTGGCGCAGGACACGATCGCCAGTCTCACGCTTTCGGGATTTCCATTCGGCAGCGTGCGCGTGCGCCCAACCGGTGAGTGCTGATCATCGATCGAAAACTGATAATAGTATTCCCTGCCCGCCGCCAGCCCGCGCGCATCCACCTTGACCGTGTAATCCTTCGACGCATCCGTGCGCGCCCGGCCATGCGCCACGATTCGCGTCATTTCCCGGTTGCGGGAAACCCGCCAGCGCACGCGAACCGGCTGCTCTGCCACGACGGTCACCCTGGTCCACAGAATAACGCTGTGCCCGGTCGGGTCGCCGCTGGCGATGCCGTGGTGGAAAACGGCTTGACGATCGGCCGTTGCGAGGCGGCCCCGGATACCGGCGGCGACCAGCAGGACACCTGCCAGGATCGCCTTCAGAACGCTTCGACGCCGTAACTTCATTTGAGGCTGATTCTGGAAAAAGCTCTTAATATATTGTTTTTGCAAATGTTAATTATGCACACTCCAAGCATCGAGGCGATCAGGTAAGTCCCTGTCGCAATCCATGCCTGGCGATGGCAAGCACGCCGGCGAGCGCGAGCAGAAACTGGGCCATTGCGTAGCATCGGGCGGCTGTCAAAATATCGGCGTCGAATTTTCTGAATATTCGCCCAGAACGGGTGCCGGTTCGCCAGTGGTTTTCGGACACCGAAGACGACCGGGTCTGTATCGAGTTCTTCCTGAAAACTGCCGAACATGCGGTCCCACAGGATGGAAACCTCGTGCCCGAGGCGGTGCGACCAGTAATAACAAAAATCCCAGCCTATCAGCGCCACGGTCCAGAGCAGGACTCCCCGCGGCGAAAAATCGAACCAGTCAATTTGCATTTGGAACAGCCCGAAGTGCTGCAACGCATATCCCCAGATGAATACCTGAATGAACCGGGTGAAATAACCGGTGGTGGTGCTCAGCCTGCCGGCGCTCAGGCTATTGATTGCATCGTTGGTGCGGAAATATCCTGTGCTGCGGATGCGATCGACGACGAGCTCGAACAACAGCGCCAACAGAAAAAACGGTACGGCGAGCGCAATTAAGTCCATAACGTATACTACCGCGATGTTTGATCCGGCCGATATTGACAGCCTGAGGAAGTCGCTCTCCACCCTCGAAAAGGGATTCTCCGATCTACCTGACTTCTCGCCCGAGATAGATCGCGATGAACTCGATGTGGTGTTGAACGAGGTGGCAGGCAGGATGCAGGAAAATTATCCGTATCATCACCCGCTTTACGCGGGCCAGATGCTCAAACCGCCGCATCCTGTTGCTCGCCTGGCTTACGCGATGTCTCTCTGGCTGAATCCCAACAACCATGCGCTGGACGGTGGCATTGCGTCCTCGGCGATGGAAAAGGAGTGTATTGCCACACTGGGGTCGTTGTTCGGCTGGGAGCAACCGCTGGGACACATCTGCGGCGGCGGCACGATGGCCAATCTCGAGGCGCTGTGGGTCGCCGGCCGACTGCAACCGGGCAGCAAAATCGTTGCGTCCGAACAGACGCATTACACGCACGGACGAATTTGCCAGGTGTTGTCTCTCCCGTTCACGCAAGCGGCCGTGGCCGCCGACGGAAGAATGGATGTGGAATCACTTGCTCAACTGCTCGACAAGGGCGATGTCGGCACTGTCGTCGTGACACTGGGCACGACAGGCGTCGGTGCATTCGACCCGCTGCCCGAAATCATCGATTTGCGAGACAAATACAATTTCCGAATTCATGTCGATGCGGCGTATGGCGGCTATTTCGTGATTTCCAGCGAACTCGGGCCAGATGCCAGGCAGGCCTTCGACAGGATCAGCGAGGTGGACTCGATCTGCATTGATCCTCACAAGCATGGACTGCAGCCCTACGGTTGCGGTTGCATCCTTTTCCGCGATACTTCCGTCAGCATGTTGTACAAGCATGACTCGCCCTACACTTATTTCAGCTCCGGCGACCTGCATTTGGGCGAAATCAGTCTGGAATGTTCCCGCCCCGGCGCCTCGGCCGTGGCACTGTGGGCCACTCAGAAACTCCTGCCGATGAATCCCGGGGGTGAATTCTCACGGTCGCTGGACAAATGTCTTCTCGCGGCGCGCGCGCTCTGGGAGAAGCTGAATTCGAGCGATCATTATCTTCCCCTGATGCGACCGGAAATCGATATCGTTGTCTATGCGGCGACTGCCGATAACATCGGTGAGAGCAACGACAGGTCGCGGCAAATTTTTGCGCGGGCAGCGAAGCAAAATTTGCACCTTGCCACGATCGAGCTACCCTCCGAACTGATCAGGCATTACTGGCCGGACCTGAGCGGCAATACTGACATGGTAACCTGCCTGCGTTCCTGCCTGATGAAACCCGAACAGCTCGACTGGATCGATCAGATCTTTTCGATCCTGGAATCCTCGGCGCAATAATGGAGATCAGCCTGAAGGCGGCGTTGTTCAACTCGGCCGTCGTCGGTTCCGGTGGATTCATAGGTGCGCTTGCGAGGTACGCACTTAGCGGTTTGGTCCACGGGCAGGTCCCGCAAGCCGCGTTCCCTTACGGCACCCTGTTAGTCAACCTGCTGGGATGCCTGATGATCGGCGTGCTGGCAGGACTCGCCGACTCGCGGCAACTGTTCGGGCCGGAATTCCGGCTGTTCGCCCTGATCGGAGTCCTCGGGGGCTTCACCACATTTTCAACGTTTGGTTACGAAACCCTGGCGCTGATTCGCGACGCCGAATATCTTCGTGCGTTCACGAACGTCGGTGTGCACGTTTTTCTCGGTCTCGCGCTGGTGTGGCTGGGCTACGGCATAGTGACTTCAAGGTAGACGGAACATGATGCTACCGAAGAATGGCAAGCTCCTGCGCATCTTCGTCGGAGAGAACGATACTTACGACGGCTTGGCGCTGTATGACTGGATCGTACGTAAAGCGCGCGAGAGCGGGCTGGCTGGAGCAACGGTGTTGCGAGGCCTCGAAGGTTACGGTGCGCACAGCCGATTACATACGGCGAAGGTTCTGCGACTGTCCAGCGATCTTCCGATCGTCGTCGAAATCGTCGATACCGAGGACAAGATAGAAGCGTTTCTTCCGCTAATAGACGATGCAGTCGGCGAAGGACTGGCGACGGTGGAGAAAGTGGAGATCCGGTTCTACAGATCCGGTGAGATCGATAAGCAATAACTGGGCCAGGCGGTTTTTCGCTTTGATGTAGTCCACTTCGATGCGTGCGACGAGATCACTAAAAGCCGGGGCATGCAATCACGGGTCAGACGTGACCGGCGTCACACTTCAGGCATATGTCGGCTGCTAGACTGGATTCATCAAGGGCTCCTGGAACGTGAGAGCATGACGAATCCAAAGATATCAAAGCCTGATATTGCCGACCCGTCGTCTGGGATCATTCAGGCGTGGGAGCAGCTCGACGTCAAGAAGCTCTCGTATATCCAGTTGCGACGCCTGTATGCTGTCTTGATGGACGCCGTCGATCAATTGGCCGGGGACATAGAGGCTCGCAAGGAAGACGATAACGCGGGAGACACGGTTCGCGTCCCGGTCCCGCCGGCCGGCTGATTCATGCAAGCATAAAGCTTGCTTCGCAATCTGCGATTAACTCGTTGTCGCTGGCAGTTCTCGCTTCTCCTCTCAACACGATCAGGCGGCGGCGTTCGGTTTCGATCCAGCCCGACAGATTGATTGTCTGACCCACTTTCAGTGCCTTGCGATATCGAATCTCGCATCGTGCAGTGTGTGCTTTCAACTCCTGCAGGTAAAGTACGTTGGCCATGACGTCGTCCAATGCAGAGTAGATGATCCCGCCGTGCACCGTGTTTCGGTAGCCCACGTGATTTTCGTCCGGTGTGAAGGCACCGGTGCATTTGCCGTCCTGCAGTTCGAACTTTATCTGCAGGCCGATCGGATTGTCCGGGCCGCACGCGAAACACATCGTTGCCGCTTCGGCCAGTTTATTGCTCGTCAAATCGTCGCTCCGGTGATGCGTCATGCTTCGATTATTTCAGGATAATCCGGCACCCACCGATACTCGTCAATGCGCGCCCGCAGTTCATCCGCACTCGTTTCGCCCGCAACGCCGTCACCGATCGCCTGAATAGCGACCGCGTATCCAACCTGACCGCACACGTCCCATAGCCTCGATACGTCCGGCATCAGACAATTTTCCGACAATTCGGCACTCGTCAGACTGTCTGCGAGCGCCGTTGCCGCAGACGCGATCATACCGTCGGTAACCCGCGTTGCGCGCGACACAATTGCGCCAAGGCCTATCCCGGGAAAGATAAATACATTGTTTGCCTGGCCGATGCGCCTCAACCCGCCACGCGACGGCACATCGTCGAAGGGGCTCCCGGTGGCGACCAGGGCCCGACCTTCGGTCCAGCGGAGAAGGTATTCGGGCTCCGCCTCGCTGTTCGCTGTGGGATTCGACATGGGCAGAATCACCGGCGTGCTGACCTCTTTGGCCATCGCCCGAACGGACGCTTCGTCAAAGGCACCGCCCTGCCCCGATGCGCCAATCAGGACGGTCGGCTGATAGGCCTGGACTACCTTTAATAACCGGCGCCTGTCCATGTCACTCAGCTTGAGTCCGCGCACCATTTGTTCCGGCCAGGCCAATTCGCACTTGTAGCCCTCCAATTCCCCACGACCGTCGCTGATAAGGCCTGCGCTGTCCATTGTCAGTACGGCCCGCCGCAGCTCACTGCCAGCGAGACCGCTATCCCGCAAATGATTATGCATCTGTCTTGCAATTCCCAGGCCGGCGGCTCCCGCGCCATAGATCAGAATGCGGCTATCCTCCAGGGGCTCGCCCGAAATCTTGCAGGCGGCAAGCACACAGGCGAGCGCCACGGCGCCCGTTCCCTGAATGTCGTCGTTAAAAGACGGCAACTCATCCCGGTAGCGGTCCATAATCCGCAGTGCGTTGTCCTTGCGAAAGTCCTCCCACTGAACCATCACGTCGGGGAATACCCGGCGCGCCGCCCTGACAAACTCGTCCACCAGGGAGTCGTATTCGGCGCCGCGCAGGCGACTCTGACGCCAGCCGAGATAAAGCGGGTCGTCCAGCAGGGACTGATTGTCGGTTCCCACATCGAGGCTGATTGGCAACGTGCGCGCGGGATGGATGCCCGCCCCGACGCAATAGAGCGCAAGCTTGCCGACGCTGATTGCCATGCCGCCGGCGCCCTGATCTCCGATACCCAATATCGACTCGTTGTCGGTG
>JBHIDG010000020.1:0-17294 GCA_046760025.1 Woeseia sp.
GATTTCGAGTGCCTGCACCTCGTGCCGGCAGGTCATCGTGATTTTTACCATACCCGCGCCCGACTCGCCGGTTACGGCAACCTTGCCCATCTCATCCTGAGCCTTTTGCATTTCGGCCTGCATCTGCTGGGCCTGTTTCATCAATTGGCCAATCCCGCCTCTCACGTGCTGCTCCCGGCAGGCGATGAGGGCCGTTCGTCCGGCGCCTCGGTCGGCGAAGCGTGAACGAGTTCGATGGATTCCGGATTCAGTTGCGCCCCGAACATGTCCCGCATCGCCTTGACATTCGGATCCGACTCGAGGGATGCCCGGGCGGCCTGGATTTTTTCGTCGTCGCGCCGCAGCTGTTCCTGCATCGGCGTATCCGGTGCAGTCTCGGAAATCGTTATTTTGACCCGCAGTGGCTCGCCGAACCTGTCGGACACGGCTGCCGCGAGGGCTCTTTGACGCGATGTCGTCAGCAGCGATTCCGAACGGCTGTCGAGATTGAAATTCAGCGTATCGTTTTCACGGCGCAGATAGGCGCAATTGCTTGCGAGTAGTTTGTTGGCGCCGGTCAGGTTCAGCTCATCGATGAGCGTGCTCCAGTCCGGCTCCTTCCATTCGGATTGCTCACGGACAGGGTCATCCGCCTTTTTCACGGGATCCGCTTTCACTGCGGTGTGCTCCCGGATGGCCGCACGCCGGCTGTTCGACGCACCGGGCGGCTGAAAGGCAAGCATGCGCAACAGTGTCATCTCGACACCCGACCTGGGATCCGGTGCAAGATGCAGGTCGCGTCGTCCCAGCAATGCTGTCTGGTAAAAAAGCTGAACGTCTTCCGCCGCGATGTTCGCCGAGAGCTCCGCGAGCTCGCCCGCGGCGAGTTCGTCGTCGATTTCGGCCACGCCGACGACCTGATACACGGCGATTCGCTGCAGCGACCCCGCGAGATCGTCCAGCAGTCTCGCATAGTCCGGAAACTGCTCGTCGATCTCCGCAACGGCTTCGAGCAGACCCGCGGCATCGCCAGTGGCCAGCAGCTTCAGCAAGGCAGACACGTGTTGCCGGTCGATCGTGCCCAGCATCACACTGACCGGCTCTTCGCCGACCTCTCCGGCGCAATAGGCAATTGCCTGGTCGAGGAGACTTAGCGCATCGCGCAGACTTCCGTCCGCCGCGCGCGCCAGCATGGCGAGAGCCGGTCCGTCCGCCGGGACACCTTCGGCCTGGCAGATATGCGTCAGACGATCCCTGATCAGCTTCGGTGTCAGGCGTTTCAGATTAAACTGCAGGCATCGCGACAAAACGGTGACCGGCACTTTCCGGGGATCGGTGGTTGCCAGCAAAAACTTGACGTGCGGTGGCGGTTCCTCGAGCGTCTTCAGCAGCGCATTGAACGAACTCCTGGACAGCATGTGCACTTCGTCGATCAGATATACTTTGAAGCGGCCTGTCGCCGGCGCGTACTGCACGTTGTCTAGAAGTTCCCGGGTATCGTCGACTTTGGTTTTCGACGCGGCATCCACTTCGATCAGGTCGACGAAACGGCCTTCGTCGATTTCCACGCAGGTGGTGCACTTGCCGCAGGGACTTGCCGTGACACCGGACTCACAGTTAAGCGCCTTGGCAAGAATCCTGGCAATCGACGTCTTGCCAACGCCACGGGTCCCGGCGAACAGATAGGCGTGGTGCAGGCGCTTACTGTCGAGGGCATTCGTCAGCGCCCGCAGCACATGCTCCTGTCCCACCGTCTCGGCAAAGTTTTTCGGTCGCCATTTGCGGGCGAGAACGAGATAACTCATTTTTGTAAGCGATTGGCCAGTGAAGGTCGATTCGGGAGTCAGGTCGGCCAGTGTAACCAATGGCGCAGCGCCGACCAAACCACGATTAACAACAAGGCCCGCGCCAGCCCCTCCCCGGCACCCGGCGTCACCGCTGCCGCTGCTCCCTTCCGGGCCTGACGGGGTTCACGGCTGACCGTCGCGGGGAAGCCGGCGCGGACCGACGGCGATTATGGCCCACGGGCCGGCTCCGTGGCTACGTGGAGGGATGCGGTCGGTTCCATGGCCGAAATGCAGTATATTCGGCCCTCCATTCAGCTGAGCCCCACCCAGACAATGAAAGAAATCCTCGTGCCAATCTCGCCCGGTGAGCTGCTCGACAAGATTACGATTCTCGAGATTAAGTCCGAACGCATCGAGGACCCGCAAAAGGTCGCTAACGTCCGGCACGAACTCGGCCTGCTCGGCAAGGTCTGGTCGGAATCCGTCGACCAGGACGAGGTCATCGCAGACCTGCACCGGCAATTGAAGGTCATCAATGAGGAACTCTGGGAAATCGAGGACGATATCCGCGACGAGGAGCGGCACGACAGATTCGGTGATAGGTTCGTCGAGCTGGCCCGCGCGGTATATGTCACCAATGACAAGCGTGCCGGGGCCAAGAAAGAGGTCAACCTGCACCTCGGTTCGGAAATTGTCGAGGAAAAGTCCTACAAGGATTATTCCTGACGCGGACCGCGGACTACCTCCTCGAGCCGGTCGATCACATCGTCGACGGAAATCAGCTCCATGACACCGGGCTTCTCGATGCGGGTTCCCCAGCGAAGGGACTCCGGTTCCTTTCCCGTAAACCGCCGCGCGGCCTCCGGAAACCTGTCCACGCAGATATCGAGTGAGTCGTAAGGCCCGCTGCGTATTGACCATGTGCAGGCATACAAGCCGATGACCGGCGTGCCGAGCGCATTGGCCAGATGGGCTGGTCCGGCGTCCGGCGCCAGGACGACATCCGCCCGCTGCAGCAAGGCAAGCGACTGCGGCAGTGTGTCCCGGCCGATCAGGTTGACGGACTCGGTGCGCATCGATCGTTCGATCGCCTGGCCCATCGAGGCCTCCGTTTCGCTCGGGCCGCCCGCCAGGGCGACCCGCATGCCCAGGCCGGCCGCCGCGTGATCGGCCACTGCCGCATACCGTTCTGCCGCCCAGTTGCGAAATGTATGGCTCGAACAGGGTGAAATCACCAGCGTGGGCTGCTCGCCCGGCAGGACTTGCTCGGCGAATGCCCGGCTTTCCCGGGAGACCGGCAGGTCCCAGCGCGGCTCCCCCGCATCGAGTCCCAACGCCCTTGCAAACGACAGGAAACCCTGTACCTGGTGCTGCCGGGCGGCGTCCTCCACACGCCGATTGATGAAAAGCTGATGCAGGTCCCTCGAGCGCGCCTTGTCCCATCCGAGCCGTACCCCGGCCTTGATCAGGGTGCTCGCCAGATTGGCTCGGGCGGCGACCTGCATGTGCAGCAGAACATCGAACTGCTCGCCCGCGAGTTCCCGTTGTAGATCCCGGAAAGCACGCCAGCCTGCACCCTTGTCGAAGATGACAAAACGGACGCCCTGCAGCTCAGCCAGTACCTTGTGCTCCAGCCTGCCGCAGACCCAGGTGATTCTGGTATCGCCTGACCTGTCCTGGATGGCGCGGACGACCGGCACGACATGCGTCACGTCGCCGATGGCGGACATCCGCAGGATACAGACGCTGTCGGGTAGGAGATCGGAGTTCATCGACACTGGGGCCGGCGGCCGTTACTGCAGATTCGCTTTTTGCCAGGCGTCCGACACGGCGATTGCGCTCATATTGAAGATGCCTTTCACGCTAGCTGACGGCGTCACGATGTGTTCGGCGCTCGGATCGACCTCGATATGCGCGTTCGCGATGAACAGCGGCCCCTCCGGCAGTATCAGCACGCTCATCGACGTGATTCTCTGATCGGGAGCTGCCGGACCGATGACTTCGATGATGTGTTGCAGATGGTGATCGAAGCGACTGATCGTGCCGCAGATCATCGCGTCTGCCTGATGCAGACCTACCATGCAGGCCGCTATCACCGTGTTGTTGGTTCGCATGACCGTCTGCGCGGCACACACCGATACGCCCTTGCGGCACACCAGCGAATGGTAGAACTGCCAGTTGTCCCGATAGCGGGGATCGTCCTCGGGGTCGACCAGCTCGAAGTCTGCACCGTTCTTCAACCGCAGCCCCAGCTCGACAAGTAGGTCGAGACAGGCGAAGCCGGCCGCCCCGCCGCCGGTGCTGACGAGTTTTACTTTTTCCAGTTTTTTCCTGACAAGGCTGAGACCGTTCTTGACAGCCGCCGCAGCGACGATCGCGGTGCCATGCTGGTCGTCATGAAACACCGGGATATTCATTCGCTCGCGCAGCTTGTGCTCGACTTCGAAGCACTCCGGCGCGGCGATATCTTCCAGATTGATGGCCCCGAAGGTCGGCTCCAGCGGCGCGATAATCTCTACCAGCTTGTCCGGGTCGCGTTCGTCGACCTCCAGACCGAAGACATCGATACCGGCAAAGCGCTTGAACAGGACGGCCTTGCCTTCCATGACCGGTTTGGAGGCCAAGGGACCGATTGCACCGAGCCCCAGAACCGCAGTCCCGTTGGAAATGACGGCCACGAGGTTGCCCCGGGTCGTATAGACTGCCGCCTGACTCGCATCTTCCTTGATTTTCAGACTCGGGTAGGCGACCCCCGGCGAATAAGCCTGCGAGAGGTCCAGTCGATTGGCCAGTGGCTTGGTCGCCGCAATCGCGAGCTTGCCGGCCGGTGCCGCGCGATGGTACTGGAGGGAGCTACGCTCGAGGGGTTCCGTCATGAGTTTCTTCTTATAGGCGCCCGGTCTGAAGAGCATTGCTGTTAAGCCTAGCGCTTCCAGCGCCGGTAGAACAAAAAAAAGCGGCCACAGATGGCCGCTTATTCGATAGAGGACGCCAGGGCAGGTCTGCTGGTCCCATTTTCCCGACTCTTTCCCGGTTCACTCCCCTTTCGGCGAGTTCCCCGCGTCCGAGCCCGAATCTGTTCTTGGTATCGGGCTGCCCGAGGCATAGCACTTTGATTCTTCCGAGATCCTCAAAGCGTTCCGATTGTTCCGCTGGTCAGCTTTCGCTCACCGGCTTCCCTCCCGGTTCTGCCTTCTGCGTCCACCGCCCCCGACACTGGCAGAGGCTCGGACCTCTTTCAGCAGGGCGGGTGCTAACAGGCGAACCTGCTAACGTCGAGGCCAAAGCCTCAACTTCCATATTAGTCATGCGGCAATGAAGCGCAAATTTTTTTTCGAGCGACTAGTAAACGTAAATCCGCAGTTGTAGACGATTCGAAAACATCCGAAAACTTATTAATGTGGTTTCGTAGGTACGGCTGCAATGAGACAACAAGAATCTGCGCAAAACCGCAAGCTGGACTGGCGGAGAGGGCAGGATTCGAGCCCGCTTAAAAAGTAGGATTCATGCGGGATCCAAAGAGCACCTTGTCCAAATCGTGTCATTTCAATCTGCCAATTTTCCAATTTTCCCCGGACATACGTTGTCGGGACCGCGGACAGGATGCCAACCGGTAAGTCACCCAAAAGCGCTGTTCTTTTCCGGACAATCGTATCTAAGCTCATGATGGCGCGCGCCTCGAACTCCAACTCAGCCTGGTCCGGCACCGTTTTCGGGAGGCTGGGGCCGAAAGTTCAATTCTTCTCGCCCCGACCAGCGTCAACGTGGAACAAGGCGTCAATCCTGGTCCTGATTCTGCTGCGCTCTTCCTTCATCAGGTCGGTCGCTGCC
Source organism: Woeseia sp. (assembly GCA_046760025.1). Taxonomy (GTDB): domain Bacteria; phylum Pseudomonadota; class Gammaproteobacteria; order Steroidobacterales; family Woeseiaceae; genus JACZWL01. The sequence continues at coordinate 5,598 of JBHIDG010000020.1, forward strand.
AGTCTTTCTATGAATATTTCGTGCTCAACCATTTTGTCGCTGGCACTTGTCAATAACTTGCAATAACTGGTGATAACTGTCTCACCCAAAACTCTCACAGTCGCTTGACGGTCGCCCAATCACACTGCTCTTGCGGAATCAACCGCGATACGTTCGAGGGTCCATCGAGCGATGGTTACCAGCCTCGCAAGAAGCCGCCGTCGGCGAAATCGCCACACGATTAAGTAAGCGCGATGTCCGTCCGGGCTATCTTGGTCGAAGTTCTACCGTGCCCGCGTGCGTATGCGTATTCCAAGCGTCGATCCAAACCCCGGTATAAAGGCCGAATGTCGTGTCCAGATACTGTCCAAATTTTGCCTACGCATGCCCAGGGAAATGACCAGATTTCCCTTGTAAACTGTGTTTATGTTCATATTTTTTAGTAACTTACAATTTTTAGAGTTGGCGCACCGGGCGGGATTCGAACCCGCCTGAACATCAGTATTTATGTGGGGTCCAGAGTGTACGTTGTCCAAATCTTGTCATTCCGCTCTGCCAAGTGTGGTGCTGCCCCCGGATGCTTACTTTCGTCTGACCGCGAACAGGATTCGAATCTGTGACCCCCAGATAAGCAATTTACGCATCCTCATGAGCACGTAGCCCCAATTCACGTTATCGGAAAGGCAATTTTCACCTGCTCGTCCTCGATCCGCACTTCGTAGCACGCCAATTGGACACGCGGATCAGTCTGACAAGCGCCGGTAGATACATCGTATTGCCAACCATGCCACGGGCAGGTGACGATTGCAGCGTCCAGTGTTCCCGCTCCCAACGGACCGCCTAGGTGTGCGCAGGTGTCATCCATCGCATAGATCCTGCCCTCCACGTTAAACAAGCCGATCCTCGATCCGGAGACCTCGACACTCTTACAACTCCCCGGATCAAGCTCCTTCTTGTCAGCGACTTTGACGAACACGCTCATGACATCCCACCGTGATCGTCGGCACTCAGCTCCTCCAATGCACGATCCGCTTTGGCCGCGAAATAGAAATCGCTCTCAGTCAGTCCCTTGATTTTATGCGTCCAGATCTCCACCCGGCATCGGCCCCACGCAATATAAAGATTTGGATGATGGGCCTCTGCTTCGGCCCGGTCGGCCACCTTGTTCGCGAACGTCATTGCCTGCCGGAAATTCTTGAACTTGTAGGTCCGCTCTAGATGACCGTCTGCATTCAACTGCCAACCGTCGTTCAATTCCCCCAATAACGCCTCGGCGCGATCTCGTTTCATTGGGGACGTCCCGCCAAGACATGGGATGCATTTCTGATCTGCGAGGCTCATTCTTTTCAGTCTCCTCCTTGTCAGTGGCGTCTTTGAAGCAGCATTTTCTTTATCTCCGCGATCCCTCGTGCCGGGTTCAGTCCCTTCGGACACGCTTGCGTGCAGTTCAGGATCGTGTGACATCGATAAAGGCGAAACGGATCTTCGAGCGCGTCCAGGCGTTTGCCGGTTGCTTCATCGCGGCTGTCGACGAGCCAACGGTACGCCTGCAGCAGCACTGCGGGACCGAGAAAACGCTCGCTGTTCCACCAATAGCTTGGGCAGGCCGTTGAGCAACACGCGCAGAGAATGCAGGCACTCGGCTCGTCCAGTCTTCTCTGATCGACTGGGGATTGAATCCGCTCTCGATCGGGCGGCGCTGGGGTATGCGTCTGGAGCCACGGTTTGATCGAGGCGTATTGCGCATAAAACACCGTCATATCGGTGACCAAGTCTTTGATTACGGCCATATGCGGCAATGGATAAACATCGACATCGCCGTTGATCTCATGCCACGGCTTGGTACAGGCGAGCGTATTGACACCATTGATGTTCATCGAGCAGGATCCACAGATACCCTCGCGGCAGGAGCGTCTGAAGGTGAGGGTGGAGTCCATCTCGTCTTTGATCTTGATAAGCGCATCCAGCACCATGGGCGCGCATCCCTCTGTGTCCACTTCGTAGCTATCGAGTCTTGGCATTTGCCCGCTGTCGGGGTCGAAGCGATAAACGACAAATCGTTTTCTGTTCGATTCGCCCGGCGGCGCGGAATAGGTTCTGCCCCGTTGGACGCGAGATTCGAGCGGTAAACGGAATTCAGCCACATTCGGTCACTATCCGCTGGGTCGGCGTCAAACTCATGGTTCGAACACCGCTGCTTACACGCTGAATGAGGAACCACATCCGCAGGTCCCACTGGCGTTGGGGTTGCGAATGACGAACGACGAACCCTGAAGTTCTTCCTTGTAGTCGATCTCTGCGCCCATCAGGTATTGCACGCTCATCGGATCAACCAATAAGACAACGCCGCCGTTCTCGACAACCGTATCACCGGCCTCCTCATGTTCGTCGAAGGTAAATCCGTACTGGAACCCCGAGCACCCACCGCCGGAAATGAAGACGCGCAACTTTAATGCCGCGTTGTCTTCCTCTGCGATCAACTCGGCGACCTTGGTCGCCGCCGCATCGGTGAATTCAAGCGGTGGCGGCATAATGTGATTCAGGCTCCTCATCACTCGTATCCGGTCAATACCTCGGCACGCCAGTGTCGATCTCGACCGACCACGCCTCGATGCCGCCTTCGAGGTTGTAAACGTCTTTGAATCCCAACACACGGAAGTGCTCAGCGGCAGCGCGGCTGCGCACGCCCGTATGGCAGTGGAAGACCAAGGTCGTGTCGTTGGGGAGCTTTTTGATACGCTGCTCGGCTGCCTCGTCCAATGGCATGGCTGCCGCTATCTGTGCGATTTGCCTTTCCTCAGGATCACGGACATCGAGCAGCCACAGGCCCTCGCCTGCATCTAGGCGCTCTCTAAGCTCGGCCACGTCCATCGACTTGACAGGCGGCGGCGCATTGCGGTTGTCACATCGCAGGGCGCGCCCCTGTATTGTTTCGGTGACATCAATGTTCAGGCCATCGGCGCGTTCGGCGGTGCTCGGATCCATGCATACCGGAATCTCGGATATGTCAACCCGAACAGAGTGCTCACCCGGTCTCCCGAGGCTGAGCCGCGTTTCCCAGCGGGCATCGATTTGCAGCTGCAGAACTGCGTCGGGTTCCTGGTCGAGCGCGTCACGTATCAACGTCAGAGCCGCCGCGGAGAACCTTATTCGAGGCGACGCGGCTTTTGGCGGCTCAAGCCCAAGCGCCGCGTATAACTCGCCCGACTCGGACATTTCGCTGACGATGTCGCAGCCGCCGATGAACTCGCCGTTGACGTACAGCTGCGGGATCGTTGGCCACTGCCCGTATTCCTTGATCCCTTCGCGCAGCCGGGCGTCCTGTAGCACGTCGATGGTTGCGTAGTCTGGCAGCAGCGTATCGAGAATCCCCGCCGTCTTGGCGGAGAAGCCGCATTCGGGCTGGAACCGAGTTCCTTTCATGAAGAGCACGACGGGGTGAGCGTTGAGGATAGACTCAATCGTCGTGTGCGTGTGTTGATCGATGGACATAGTTTTTCCCACTTGCCAGCACCCGAGACGAATACTCAACAACAGCACTTGTGGCAGATTAGTAGCGATAGCAAACTACTTGTCGGCACCCGGCTTGTCAAGATGGTTCGTAAACGCTACTAAATTCGTTTGTTATCCAATCCACATGCAGCCAGCCGACCGAGCCGCGGAGCCGTGCCAATCTTCGCTTCAGTGTTCTGTCATCTCATTGACCAACTCACTGCGTCCGGTATCGTTTTCCGTAAACATGCGCAGAACCTTTGCAATCCTTGGGTTGCGTAGGCGTTCAAGGGCACTGGCCTCGATCTGCCGTACCCGTTCTGGGGATATGTCGAGTGAGTGTGCAATCGCGCTGAGTGTGTGTTCCGTCCCACCAGTGCCGATGCCGAAACGATGACGCACGACATAGGCCTCGCGCTCGTCGATTCGCGACAGCGCGCCACTAACGTATTCCGCGCGTTCATCCTGCAATACGGTGTCCAGCGGCTGCACCGCGGACTCATCGGCAATGAAGTCCCCGACCGTGGCGCCATCGTCACCGACTGGCAGCTCGAGGGACGTAATACCCTGCTGCAGGCGCATCAGTTCAATAATCTCGACAGGCTCGAGCCGCATCTCGGCCGCCAGCTGGTCGCTCGAAGGCTCGCTGCCCTGCTCGCTAGCTATGCGTCTCTCGGCCTTCTTGAGCCGGCGCAGCTCATCGATCAGGCCCGTAGGAAGCCGGATGGTCCGGCCTTGATTGGCAAGTGCTCGCTGGATCATCGAGTGGATCCACCAATATGCGTAGGTGGAGAACCGGCCGCCGTTGTTAAGATCAAACTTGTCGGCCGCTCGCATCAGGCCGATATTGCCCTCCTGAATGAGGTCGAGGAATTCGAGGCCACGACCCACATAGCGCTTGGCGATGGACACGACGAGCCGCAGATTGGCCGCGACGAGATCGTTCTTCGCTCGCGCGGCCTGACGTGCCGCGACATCGACCGCATGCCATGTAGTGATCAGCGCTTCCAACGGTAAGCCTGCTTCTATCTCCAGCGCATTTAATGCTGCATTGAAATCATTGGATCGCGTTCTTTCGAACTCCCGAGCACGTTTCGCGAGACTCGCGAGCCGCGCCATCAAGTGGCGCACGTACTTGGCGGCGAAGCGCTTGCTGCCTAGCGCAGCACCCTTGCGTTGCCAATGCTCCTCCAGCTCGCGCTCTAACTGCGCCCTACGCCCGGCAGGCATCGATCGCGGCACCAGGAGCGCGGAACGCACGGGCTGACTCTGAGCGTCGATTTCCACGATCGTATGCAACACATGAAGCAAATCGTCATACGTTTTTTGCTTGGTAACCGGGTCCTTCAGCCTCGCGGCGATCATGACATCCCACGGGGCGATTTCCTTTACAGCAAGTCTCGCTGCCAAATCCCCAAGATCGCGAGTCACCGGCGCCAAGCGAAGTAATAGGCGCTGGACATCGTAATCGGCCTCCTCGATTCGGCGGGCCAGTGCCGACTCCTCTTCGGGCGTCGGCACTGCATGTTCAGCCATGCTGCCGAGGTAAGTGGCGAGCAGCTCGTCCTTCGGCGCCTTGACGCCGGCGGCCGACTGGGCCTTTGCTCTGCGATCCCGTCCAGCCCGCATCCTCACCGCGGCTCGCGCGGGGAGCAGGGTCGCCGTATGGTGCGAGGGCAGCATATGGTCCGTCGGCACTCGCTGAGCATGGCCGGGAAGTTGCTTTAGCATCGCGCGGTATACAAAGCCGCGCGTCTTGTCACTGTGGCCGCCCAGGATTGGCTGGATTGTGTTGTGTGATGTCGCGTAGCCCATGCGGCGGGCGGTCTTCGCCACGCGAATCGCGAGTTGCCGCATCGAGGCCTCAGGTTGCTCGTCTATCCACTGCTTCGCGAGGCACGCGATCGGCTTCGCATTTACCCAGTGCAGGTCGATTAGCCGCGTGGTGTTGCCGGTTGCCTTGGCTATGGCTTCGTCGAGTTCCTGTCCCTCCGGCAGCGCCTCGCGAAGCAGGGCCTCCATCTGCTTCACAAGTGCAAACCGAATATTTTTCGCCCTACCTTCTAGCGCATCTTGGATTCGGCGTAGGCTAACTTCGAGCTTGCGCGCCTTAAGCCTCGCACGCAGTGAGACAGCCAGCCGACGCGAAGATGGCTCATGCATTAGGACCCGCCACACCAGCGCCATTCGCATCAAGCGGTCTGCCGGGCGCAGCTCTCGAGCATGCTCGTAGCTTGCAATGTCCTCCGAAAGTTCTGCACACCGTTGGCGCGCTTGGGTCTCCGAGGCTACGTCCTGCTCACCTAGCAGCTCGAGGACAACATGAAGGACTTCCCGGCGGGCCGTGCGTTGCCTTCCGGCCAGCACAACCTGCAGCGTGTCGACCGTGAGGTGAATGCCCTTGTCAGCGAGCCGCCGGCAGATCTCGATTGCGAGTGAACGCCTTGAGCGCATCGGGTTCTGCACGAGCCAGAGCTGCGCCAGCGGCAAGAGCCGTGCCGTCGAAACGTAATCGGGCCTGCGTCTCGCCAGGCTGATTGACAGCCCCGCGGTGGCAAGGGCCCGCTCGATATCGAGGTTTGTCCTGATCCCGTCGACGCGCCGAAGCACATTGCGCATGGCATCCTCGACCTGAGCAGGAACGGTCAACACGCTGCCAGTCAACTGCCTCCTCAAGGTGCGTATGTGGTAGTCGATGCCACGGGCATCAAGTTGGCACTTCAGCGTCTGCGCGAGCCGCTCCTGAGAGGCCTTCGGGCATTTGCGAAGATAAAGCGTCCCCATCGCCCGCAGCAGATCGCCGGGTAATCGCACGTTCCTGTCGTCAAAGCTAGGCCGCATGTTGTGTTTGCCCCGAACGTCACACGCGACGTCGCTGCGGCCGTGCTGTTTTCAGGGCGCTGGGTCGCGTGGCCCTCGTCATCGAGCTCCGGGCTCGCAATGACTACGCGCTGCTTGGGCGGCCACCAGCTTGAGTCGCACCTCGAACGCTTCGGCTCTAAAGCAGTTTAGTAGCGAAACCAAATTAACTTGCCATCCCTGTCTTGTCAAGGTAGTTAGGCAACGCTACCATTGCGCCATGTCGGCCCCCGCCAAAGTGAGCGAACGCGCCGTCGCCGAACTGGTCGCCCAGCTAGGCCGCATGGCCTACGGAGATGGATTTGTCGATGGATTGACGCCGGCCCAGTGGACGGCGCTACGCTACTTTTCTCGTGCTAATCGATTCTCGCGGACCGTGTCCGCATTTGCCGAGTTCCATGCCACCACCCGTGGCACTGCATGCCAAACGGTCAAGAGCTTGGTACGAGACGGTTACCTGACTCGGGAGCGATTGGACAAAGATCGACGTAGCGTGCGCCACGACCTCACGGCCAAGTCTAAGGCTTTGTTGTCGCACGATCCTTTCGAGGGGCTGGTGGCCGCCGCCGGAGAACTCTCGAACACCGCGCGTCGCGTCATGAGTCGTGGTCTGGGCAAGATGCTTCATGTATTGGCCGAACGTCACGGCAAGCGGCAGTTCGGCATGTGCCCAAGCTGCAAATTTTTCCGCTCAGGTGGCTGCCTCGTCAGTAATGCGCCCGACTATCGCTGCGCCCTGCTCGACGAAGCGCTCACGGAAGTGGACATTGAGGAATTATGCGTCAATTTCGTGCCCGCGCGATGATCTTTCAAAGCTCAGTCGAACACGGACATTTCATATCAGCACTGTCTGCCTGAGCCTATGTTTGTCGGGTTCCTAATCGAAAACATCAGCAATTTAGCAAGACGTGCATTGGCTTATTCAATCCACGAACGGCTTATATCTCGCTTACGTAAAGCTCCCAAATTCATGCTCGGGACACCCAAGAGCCTACATTGCAAGGTTCCGTTTCGAGTCTCTTCGACCCTTAATGCATCGTGTATTGCCGGCATCAGCCCACGTGCACGCAGCAGCGTCAATACCAGTTCGTCAGGCCAGAGGATTGATCGTCAAAATTCAACCGCCCGCACAAAGTAAATTGCCCGACGTTCTTAGCAATTTTCTAGCCTTTGAGCGACGACGCCCGTAAGTTGAGATGATATTGATTTGATCTTGTAGGGAAACGACCAACGCACCTATCTGTGACCGCAAGTCCTGAAGCATCTAGCCGAAAAAATGAGCGACAAAGACAATTGGATGGAAGCTTCCGACGTTTTATCCGTCTTTCCAACGTTCATCTGGAAAGTCCAACTGACGAACGCGTACCACGAAACAATAAATTCCGAAATTCTCCAGGCAATCAACGAGATCAACGCTGATTGGACTGAGATTCCACCGGGTACATCATGGCAATCCGGGCACGATCTTCACAATTGCGAAGATTTAGCGGATCTCGTTTCCTGCATTCATAACACGGCGCAGACTATACTTCGATTCTTGAAAGTCGGCGATACCCCGATCGAAATTACAGGTTGTTGGGCAAATATAAATGCAAGCGGTACGGCGCACGCAATTCATAGCCACCCAAACAATTTCCTGAGTGGCACATACTATGTTCGTACGCATCAAGGAGCGAATTCGGTTAACTTTCACGATCCACGATCGCAAACTGGCATCATCAGGCCGCCAGTGACTGAGCTTACGTCGCAAAATACAGATCAGATCGTGGTCATGGTACGCGACGGAATGCTTCTAATGTTTCCGTCTTACTTGGCCCATTCAGTTGCATCGAATGAAAGCGACGAGCTGCGAATAAGCATCAGCTTTAATATGATGTTCTCTCATTATGCAGAGCGGCTCAGCAGACCGTTATGGGGATCAACCATTGACATGCTGCCGCGCGAGTAGCGCGTCAATAAATGCGGCTTTGTACGGATCCACATGAAAGCTGTCCGAAATAATAAGATAACCGTTTGGTCCACTCGTTGATTCGATCAAATACATCGTCACGTCATCACCAGGATCCGTGCCAATATCGAAGGTCTTGGATTGCGCAATCGATAGCTGGTTTCCGACGTCTGCTGGCGCCGACCTCACATCGAGAGCAAAGTTATGCGTGTACCCATCTGCAATTGCCTCGGCCTGAAAATCAGCAAGATCTTCTAGATTGGGTTGTCCTTCGTGTGATTTCGGCATGCTCCTGATTGTACCGTGCTTGTCCGAGTTCATAACTTCACCAGAAATCATACTGACGATGCTCAAACATTTGTGATTACACTCTGTTTAAGATTGCATTGAGTCCAACGACTCGCCATTAATCACTCCACAATCTGCCCAGCGTACTGTCTTCGGGAGGCAGGGGCCGGACGGGCGAACGGTGAAGCTCGAGCTGAGACCGGCGCAACCAATCGACAGACGCCATTGGCAAGTCAGCACACCTGCCGTTCACTCACCGCGACTAGTTAACCTGCTCCAATCAGATTCTCCAGCGGGATATTAAGCCCGTCGTGCAGCTTGCGAATTTGGCTCATTGACAGGTTTCGCTTTCTATTTAGAACTTCCGATACTCTGCTTCGGCCACCAAGGAATGGTTCCAATCCCTTCCGATCAATACCCGTCTGCTCCATCCGAAAAAGAATTGCCTCTACCGGGTCGGGTGAACCGATCTGAAAGTGATCGCGTTCGTAAGCTTCCACCAATGTTGTAAGAACATCGAGCTCGTCGCCTGCTTCTGTGCCCGGTTCCACATCCATCAGCGAATCAATGCGCAACAGCGCATCGCGGTAGTCGTCTCCTGTCTTAATAGGATGAATATCCATCACACTGTCTCTGCATCAATCTGATCATATTCAGCGTGTGCCCGGCTTTTGATTCTACTCAAATAGTTGATCTGCCGGCTTCATTCTCTTCAAAATTGTCCAATATATTGTCTGCCCCTTGTGCAATTCACAACATTATTTCCCCGTTTTAGTCGGATGTTTTGGATACCTCCGTCACAGGCGAGAAGTCAAGAGAACAGTCCTTGTCGTCGGACCATCAGTTCCTTCGGCAAATTATCTGACGTATATTGAGTTAGAGGAAGAGAACAAACAGTGATCAAAACACAATCTCTTTGATCCACGCTCTTTGCTCTTCCGGCAGCGCTGATATTCCTTGTCGAACCTGGGTCAAAAAACGCCGTGGCATTTTCGACGCAGCCTCGGCTGCCAGTCTTATGTCTCCGGGACGCATCTCTCTCAAGCAATCAAACAATGCAGCAGCCTGCAATATATCTTTTCTTGATTTGCTCGCGTATGTAACTGGGCGACGTTGTGAAACAACTATTTTGTGTATTGCGAATCGGCCGGCGTTCGGGATACGGACTAAAAGTCCAGCGCCATGCGGCACCGCGGCCAGCTGAGCATCTTCAATCAAATAATCAAGAAAACGTACCGGCTCTGCGGCTAGGTTCAAATGGGGCAGAATCACTGGCTTGTCCTCGGCTTTGCCAATTGCCGGCGTAAGGATGGACACGCTCAATTGCTTTCCGCGAATACGAAAACGCGTTGACGGTTTGTTTCTGTCAAACGCAGGTACGGCAAAAAATCCTCGATCAGCTTTTCTGAGCTCTTCCCCGAGATCCTTTTTGTAATTGCGCGTCGCCAAAAGGATGCGGGGATCGTGGCCAACGTCTATATCTTCGGTTCGCATTGCTGTATTCCACGACACGCCCAGTTGATTGCCCAAGCAAATGAAAGCGTGAGTACCGACCAATGTCGCGCCGGCCTCTAAAAGTCCACTTTGAACTAATGCTTCGTATACACGTGCCTCTGCCATCGAAACGGTAGCGAGACCGGCGGCGACGCCAGTCGCGACAAGTCGCTCCCTTACGGAGCGATCATCCTTGTCTTCGGCCGCCTTTGCCTTCGCCGCTGCGATGAGGTTTTGAAGGTCTTCAGAGTCCGGGCCCAGATAATGTGATTTTTTCGACGCCCCGACAACGTATTGCAGATACCAGTATTTTCTGCCCTTTACGGTCCGTGTGATATAGCATACGCCCTTTGCTGATATCGGCGCACGGAGCAACGCCGTCAACAGGTCGCTGTAGGCAGAAAGAGCGGCAGGCGGCAATTCGGTATAGTGCGACATTGCGATTATAAGCAGACTGTTAGTTCAGTGCTTATAACTGGTTATAAGCAGCATGTCAACAGACTGCTTATAACTCAACAATGAACACAAGTGCCGCGAGCTATCCCTCCCGAAAGCAAGTTATTATTTGTTGAACCTTATATGACCTACCCGAGACAAAGGTAACACTCCATCCCATTGGTTTGGACCCTGACTGTCTGGCGGAGAGGGAGGGATTCGAACCCGTCGACATGTCAGTGTTTATGCGGGCTGCAGAGAATACGGTGTCCAAATCGTGTCCGGTTGAGACAGTGCTCTAGGATAGTAGTGCCGGAGTCAACTTAAGCCCAGCCGATCTCGTCGAGATGATCGTCATCGATGCCGAAGTAATGCGCGAATTCATGGATCAGTGTCTTCGCGATCTCATCGCGCAGTTCGTCCGGCGGAAGGCCCAGCTCGAGGTGCGGCCGGCGGAAGATATGAATCACGTCTGGCAACTCGCCAGCGTAGTCTGCACCGCGCTCCGGCAGCGGCAGACCCGTGTAGAGACCCAGCAAGCCCTGCCCCTCCGAGTCCAATTCCTTGTCGGGCTCGTCGACCACCAGAACCTCGATATTGTCCAATGCATCGTGCACCCAGCCGGGCAAGCTATTCAGCGCTTCCCGGACGATGGCTTCGAATTGGCTGTGATTCATGTAATCGGAAACAGTATGCCGTCGAATCCCGAGTGTAACGCAGCCGGGTGCAAACCCGTCTCGCACGTAACAGAAATAAATCGGGTTTGAAAGGCCGCTTCCAGAAACATGTAAGGGCCTTCGAAGCGTGGCCGAGAGTACAAGATTGATTCATCGACTTCGGCTCCTCGTCCTGCGGGCGCGCTTCGCGTATTCCAATCTGTTTCGAAAATTGGTCGAACAGGCTTCTCACGCTGCACCCTCAGCTTGTAATCAAAAAAGGGTCACAACGACCCCATTCTTGATCTCTGGCGGAGAGGGCGGGATTGACTCGTCGCCTTCGGCTCCTCGCCCTCCGGGCGCGCTTCGCGCGTCCAAATCGGCTACGCCGATTTGTCGAACAGGGCTCTCACCCTACACCTTCTGCTTGTAGTCAAAAAAAGGGGTCAGAGCCCTTTGGTAAAAGGGCTCTGACCCCTTTTTTTGATTACTGGCGGAGAGGGCGGGATTCGAACCCGCGGTACGGGGTTACCGTACACTTGCTTT
>JBHIDG010000021.1:0-17147 GCA_046760025.1 Woeseia sp.
GACAACATAAAATCCTGGCAACAGTTACCGCGTCAGCGGTTTCGTCCTCTGGCCGTTCTCTGCCTGTGACAGGAGTGTCTGGTGAACGGAATGACGGACCGCTTGAGGTCAAAGCCGTCATTGAGTGTTGGTTGAATCGCCGGTAGTTTTCAGATCGAAAAACCGACCTGTGCAAGCTAAGCCATCGCTCCTTCAATGACCGTGATGGGTGCGCCGCGTTCGGAGCCCAGGCCTTCTGCTGCATTGCCCTCGGCTCGGGCGATTTCCAGAACACCAAACGAGTTGATCAGCGCCAGGTAAGTACCCGGCTCCGCTCGCCCATAAGTGGTTTCAAGTTCGAAATCGTGTCCTGCCATGTGTGCGACGGGCTTCTTGAACGATTCAATCAGATCGGCATCGATGTTGCTGATCAGGTTGCCGAATGCGTCGACGGTCACGATGACGCCGGTGACCCGATTAACACTCGCTTCGGGCTCGTCGATCCAGCCTGGCGTCCACTGACTCGTCTTTTTGCCAATCTCGGCGGGCTTCAGTCGACCGGCAGCTATCTCCGCCGCCACCGGCGCGAAAATGTCACGTCCGTGAAAGGTCGCGCTGGGCGCCGACAGCCCGAGCGGCTCGAGTTTGCCGGGGACGAGCTGATAAATGCCGTCCGATTTGTCCAGGACGGGCGCCAGCAGACCGTTGTCGGGTGCCATGAAGATGTGGCCGTCGTATTCGGCAATGATGATTTCCCGCTCGGTACCGACGCCGGGATCCACGATGGCAAGGTGCACGCTGCCATCGGGAAAATACCGATAGGAGCGTGCGATCCAGAACCCGGCCTCGGGCGGCCAGTGGGCGGGGATATCGTGCGCGAGATCGATGACGGATGCGCCGGGGAAGCGTTTCAGGATGACGCCCTTCATCACTGCGGCAAACGGACCCTTGTGTCCGAAGTCGGTCGTTATGGTAATGACGCCGGAGGGCTGCCAGTCGCTCATGATCTCGGATCATACCGCAACCGTGTCGGGCCGTTTCATCGCTTTCGCCCAATAAATAAAGACCGTATCGATCGCAGCGATGGCCAACTTGAACACATACTTTGCCGCGCCCAGTTGCAGGGCAGTGACGAGATCGACAGTGCCCCACCAGACCACTAGGGAATAGATCGTCGTGTCCACGACCTGCGAGCTCATCGTCGACAGGTTATTGCGCAGCCACAAGTGTTTCTCGCCGGTTGCACTCCTGATCCGATGAAACGCCCACACGTCGAAGCTCTGGCTGATGATGTAGGCGAGCAACGAGCCGACAACGAATCGGGGAGTGAAGTCGATGATGGTTGCGAAAGCATTGTGAATTTTGCTCGAGAATTCAGCGGTCTCGGGCCTGTCGGATGGCAGATACATCAGCGCGAGGCTCAGCATCAGGAGCACGATAACGCTGACGGCGAAACCCATTCTTACTGCCTGCCGGGCCGCAGGTTTACCGTAGTTCTCGCTCAGCAGGTCGGTCGCGAAGAAAATGCTCGAATAGAAGATGACGCCAAGGCTGGTTTGCAAACCGAATACGACCGTGAGTTTGGGGCCCTGCAGGTTGGCGAGAATAATCGCGGTTGCGATTGCGACCTGCAGGCCGGCTTTTCCGAACAGGCGATACAGCGCTATGGTACAGCCGAGGTCCAACAGCAGGGTGGTCAGCCACAGCGCCTCCTGGTTGGCGCTGAAGAATTGGACGATTGCCTGAGGAAACATCAGGACAGTTCGACGTACCTTTTGAGGTGAAAGTCGGCGTTGCCGAACAGCAGGCCGATAGCGGTGAGCCGCTTGAAATAGTGCGCGATGTCGAGTTCCCAGCTTACACCCATGCCGCCGTGAATCTGCACAGCCTCCTGACCGACACGCTGGCCGGAGGTGCCCACCAGATACTTCAGCGCACTGATTGCCTGTCTGGCCTCAGGGTCACCGGCGGCATTCACCATGGCGGTCCACAAAAGCAGTGAATACATCTGCTCACATGCCACCAGGGTGTCGACCATTCTGTGCTGCAGCGCCTGAAAGGTACCGATGGGAACACCGAATTGCACGCGGTTCCTGGAGTATTCGACTGTCTTGTCGTGCATCGTCCGAATGATGCCGACTGCTTCGGCACAGACGGCCAGGGTGGCCTCATCGATAGTGGCCTGAAGCGTCGCGAATCCCCCACTGACGTCGCCGAGGATGTTGGCAGTGCCGACCTCGACATCCTCGAGCGAAATGTCTGCCGCCTGATGGCCGTCGACCGTCGTATAAGACTTTCGACTGATGCCTGCGCTGTCGGCCGCAACGGCGAACAGCGTAATTCCGTTCTGGTCCGATTGCGCCCCGCCCGTGCGAGCCGGAATGACGAGAAGGTCGGCATTACCCCCGTTTAGAACGAAATTCTTTCGTCCGCTCAGCAAGTACTTATCGCCGTTCGCCTTCGCTTGCGTCGCGATATCCGAAATATCGAAGCGGCCCTGCGGTTCCGAGAATGCGAGTGCCGCCTGAAGCTTTCCCCCGATAACGCCCGATAACCACTCGGCTTTCTGCTCTGCTGACGCTTCTCGCTTGAGCACGCCGCCCGCCATCACGATCGTCGCGAGGTAGGGTTCGACGACCAGCCCGCGACCGAACTGCTCCATCATGAGCATGAGCTCGATCGGGCCGCCGCCGAGACCACCGTCGGATTCCGCGAATGGCACCGCAGTCCATCCGAGTTCGGCATAGGTTCGCCAGTTCTCCGGGCTGTAACCTAAATCGCTGCCGGCAATTTTTTGCCGCGTTTCGAAGTCGTAGTCGTTGTCGATAAAGCGGGCGACGCTGTCCGCGAGCATCGACTGTTCTTCGGAGACAGAAAAATCCATATTTATTCGCTTCGCTCAGAGGCCGAGCACGTGCTTGGCGATGATATTCTTTTGTATCTCGTTCGACCCGCCATAAATGGTGGCTTTTCGATTGTTGAAGTACTTCAGCGATGAATTCGTTTCCGAGCCGAAGCCGATCCGATCGGCTTCCGGGAAATCGAGATCATACTGATCGGGGACGTAGGGCAGGGCGTAGTAGCCCGCAGCCTCGAGAAACAATTCGTCGAGCGTCTGCTGGATCTCCGTGCCCTTGATCTTGAGTATCGATGATTCCGGCCCCGGCGCCTTGCCGACTGCGACCGCGGCCAGCGTCCTGAGCTCCGTATATTCGAGCGCCTTGAGTTCGATCTCCGCCATCGCCACCTTTTCGGCAAAATCCGGATCGTCCATGAGCGGCGCGCCGCCATGAACCGATTGTCCGGCCTTGTTCTTCAACCGGTTCAGCCGATACGCCGAGTGCGGCACAGTAGCCATATTGGTTCGTTCGTGTTGCAGCAATACCTTGCCGTAAGTCCAGCCCTTGCCTTCTTCGCCAACCAGATTCTCGACAGGCACTTCGACATTCTCGAAGTGCACCTCGTTGACCTCGTGCGAGCCGTCGATCGTAATGATCGGCTTCACCGACACCCCGGGGGTTTTCATGTCGATCAGCAGGAAACTGATGCCTTCCTGACGCCGTGCGATGTCGCTGCTGGTGCGGACCAGGCAAAAAATCCAGTCGGCATGCTGCGCGAGCGTGGTCCAGGTTTTGGTGCCATTGACGACGTAATAATCGCCCGTCCTTTCGGCTCTGGTTTTCAATGAAGCGAGGTCGGAGCCGGAGCCGGGCTCGGAATAGCCCTGGCACCACCACACGTCGCTCGCAAGGATGTCGGGCAGGAATCGCGCTTTCTGTTCCTCGCTGCCGAATGTGTAGATGATCGGTCCGACCATCTTGACGCCGAAGGGAACGAACGGCGGCGCGTCGATCCTGCCTGTTTCCTGTTCGAAGATATATTTCTGAATCACGGTCCAGCCGGTTCCGCCATATTCGACCGGCCAGTTCACGGCGGCCCAGCCCTGTTCATACAGGATCTTCTGCCAGCGAATCATGTCCTCCCGGCTGAGGGGGACTCCGGACTCCCGTTTCCTGCGGATATCGTCCGGATACTTTTCCTCGAGAAACGCCCTGACTTCTTCCTGAAAGGCCTGTTCTTCCCCGGACAGATGTACATTCATGACGGTATCCCTCCTGCGACAAGCACTACAAAGCGTTACAGACTGGGGCGCCTGCAAACGAATTGCCTGGAATCAGGTTACCATTGGCGCGGTCCGGCATTCGGTCTTGCCAGTGGCGCGAGCAGTATAGCGGCCTATGTTGCGGCGCACAAGAAAGCCGTGGCGGGATGAATAGGTTATTGATTTAAAAAATAATTATTAGTCGAGCACGCGATGTTCTATGCGGCGCTGATATTCGTTGCCGTGGCATTTCTCTATGCGTCGGTAGGCTTTGGAGGCGGCTCCACCTACACGGCTGTCCTGATCGAAAGCGGGATGGCCTACGATCTCGTGCCGCCGTTGTCATTACTTTGCAACATAATTGTCGTCTCGGGCGGCGTGCACCACTTCGCGAGGGCAGGCCACCTGAAGGTCGGTTTCGCGCTACCTCTCATCGTAACCTCCATTCCCGCCGCGTTTTTTGGGGGCTACATTCGACTTGGGGAATCCGTCTTCCTTGCAACGATCGGAATGGCACTCCTGGCGGCCGGCGTTCTGCTGGTTCTCGACCGCCGCTGGGGCTCCGACACCGGCAGCCGGCTCGGCCTGCCGGCACGCCTGGTTCTCGGTGCGGGTCTCGGCGCGCTTGCGGGCATCACCGGCATCGGCGGAGGCATCTACCTTGCCCCGGCGCTGCACCTCATGCGGCTCGCGGAGGCCAGGACCGTGGCGGCGACCTGTTCCGTTTTCATATTGGTCAATTCGATATCGGGGCTTGCCGGACAGCTGACCAAGCTCGGTAACCAGGCAGGTGTGCTACTCGACCCGTCGTATCTGTCCCTCCCGCTGGCCGTCCTGATCGGCGGTCAGCTGGGTAGCCGGGTGGGTTCGACACGGCTGCCTGCCGCGCCGATTCGTCGGCTCACCGGATTCGTCATCCTGATCGTCTCACTCAGGCTGTTATGGCAGGCCTTTTAGAACCTATCTCAGAGTACCGCAGGGCCACTGCCCATCCGGGTTTCGCTCTCGAAGCCCGTCGGACGTCGTTGCTCGCCTTGCCAATGACCTTACGATTTGGACGCGGCGAGCGCCTCGCCGAGCGAGCTTCGAGAGCCGAAATGCGGCTCACGGGGTATTTTGAGATAGGTTCTGGGTAGAATGGCAGGATGACTGAACAGCGCACTAAAAGCACAGGCCCCAGGGACACGATGGGGCGGCCGATGCGCGATCTCCGGATTTCCGTGCTGGATCGCTGTAACTTCCGCTGCCCGTACTGCATGCCGGAATCGCAATACCATGCCGATTACCGGTTCCTGAACAGAGAAGAGCTTCTGAGCCACGACGAAATCCTGAGAGTCGCTTCGGTCGCGGTGCGCCTCGGCGTTACCAAGCTGAGGCTCACCGGTGGCGAGCCGCTACTCGACAAGAAGATCCCTGGGCTGATCTCGAAGCTCTCCGGGCTGCCGGGGGTCGACGATTTTGCCCTGACGACCAACGGCATGTTGCTCGCGCCGATCGCACAGACGCTCAAGGACGCGGGGTTGCGGCGTGTGACCGTGAGTCTCGACAGCCTCCAAGAAGGGACATTCCGTCGCATGAGCGGAGACCGCGGCGATGTTGGCACAGTGCTCAAGGCCATCGAGGCGGCCGAAGAGGCGGGACTGACACCGATCAAGATCAACGTGGTCGTTCAGCGCGGAGTCAACGATCACCAGGTACTGGACGTGCTCGAACACTTCCGTGGCAGCGGTCACGTCGTGCGCCTGATCGAGTTCATGGACGTCGGCAATCGCAACGGCTGGCGCATCGACCAGGTCGTTCCATCCAGAGAGATCTACAGGCAGGTACACGAACGCTGGCCATTGCGTGCGGTCGACCCGAAGTATGCCGGTGAGGTCGCGAACCGTTACCGCTACCTGGACGGTCAGGGAGAGATCGGATTCATATCCTCGATCACCGAGCCCTTCTGTGGCGCCTGCAATCGTGCGCGCCTGTCAGCCGACGGCGTGCTTTATACCTGCCTGTTCGCGACCAGGGGAACCAGTCTGCGCGGACCCCTCCGGGCGGGCGCCAGCGATGCCGACCTGGCCGCAATACTGTCGAGGACCTGGTTGAAGCGCGCCGACCGGTACAGTGAATTACGCAGGCCCGACGCCGGCGAACAGCCGCTTGTCAATAAGGTCGAAATGTATCGAATGGGCGGTTAATGCCGATGGCCAAACTCAGCCACATCGATAAGGACAAGCTGCCGACGATGGTCGATGTCAGCGACAAAGACGCGAGCGACAGGCAGGCACACGCCAGGACGATCGTCGAATTCCCCCCGGAGGTTGCCGGAAAGTTGGCGGACGGTGACATCCAGACCGCAAAAGGGCCGGTCTTCGCGACGGCGATTATTGCAGGCGTCATGGCCTCCAAGAAAACGCACGAGTTGATTCCGTTTTGTCACCCGCTGGGCCTGGAGGACTGCAGGATCACGATAAAAATGGACGACATGCGCCGGGCCGTTATCGACTGTCACTGCAAGGTTCACCACAAGACGGGTGTCGAGATGGAGGCGCTGACCGGTGCTTCGGTAGCGGCGTTGACGGTCTACGACATGTGCAAGGCGGTGTCACACGACATCGTCATCGGACAGACACGACTGGTGTCGAAGACCGGCGGCAAAGAGGACTTTCATCTTGGCGACGCATGAGCCCCTCTATGGCCTGGTGCTTGCAGGTGGCCGCAGTCAGCGCATGGGCCACGACAAGGCCCTGCTGCGTGTAGAAGGTGAGACGCAGCTCGCCCGCGCCGTGCGGCTACTCGAATCGTTCGTCGATCGCGTATTCGTTTCGACCCGTCGCGACCAGCAGGACGAACCGGAACGCTGCACCTTCAGGCAGATCGTCGACCGCTACGAGGATCTCGGCCCTGTCGCAGGAATCCTGTCCGCGATGGAAGAACATCCGGGGGCCTGCTGGCTGGTCCTTGCCTGCGACCTGCCCAATATCGACGAACTCACGATTCGCCAGCTCATCGCCGGCAGGTCCTCCGGGCATCCGTTTACGGCATACCGGAGCAGCAACGACGGTCTGCCGGAACCGCTTTGCGCCCTGTACGCCGCCGGTGCGCTTGCCATTGTCAGGACATTCGTCGATGCGGGCGTCATCTGTCCGAGGCAAATACTGGTTCGTTCGGATACCCACCTGCTCGATCAGCCGAGGCCCGATGCGCTCGACAACATCAATACGCCCGAAGATCTGGCCAGGGTCGGACTCAAAGCCGCATCATGAGTAAATCCATCACGGTGTGCTACTTCGCGATTTTCCGCGAACACGCAGGGACGGACGAGGAGACCGTCACACTGAATGCGGAAACCGCGGGCGACGTATTCGAGCAACTCAAAGACAGGCACGGGTCGTCGGAACCGCTCGGGCACTGCAAAGTGGCAATCAACGACGAAATGGCGGACTGGGACTCGCAAGTACAGGATGGGGACACGGTCTTATTGTTTCCGCCGGTCGCCGGAGGCTGACGTGATCAGGATCACCGACCGGAACATCGACCCGGACGCTCTGAAGCGCGAGTTGCTCGATCCCGCGGCAGGCGCCTACGCCGGCTTCGAAGGCTGGATCAGAAACGAAAACGAAGGCCATGAGGTCGAAAGGCTCGAATACGAGGTCTACGAACCGCTGGCCGTCAGGGAAGGCAAGAAAATCATAGCGGAGGCCAAAGGCAGGTTCCCGATTCTCCATGCCCACTGCGTGCACCGCACCGGGATGCTCGAGATCGGCGACTGTGCCGTCTGGGTGGGGGTTTCATCGGCGCACCGGGACGAGGCGTTCGATGCCTGTCGATTCATCATCGACCAGGTCAAGATCCGCCTGCCGATCTGGAAAAAGGAACACTATGCCGATGGGGCATCCCTCTGGGTGAACTGCGAGCGCTGTGCCGGGCACGCGCATGACCGCCTGCGGCATCAGGCCTGATTCAGGTTGGCAAGGTCTTCGGGCGTGTCTATGTCGACCGCCGCGTCATCGAACGGAATGCCCGTGACCGGAAAATCGCTCAAAAGCGCGCGCGCGCCGGAATCGCCCTCGAGTCTCGTGAGGCCGGCAAAACACCGGGCCGGAAAGATGACCGGCGGACCGCGGACTCCCGCGTACTCGCTGGCGACGACGCCGTCCGGGTCATTCGTCCATGCGTCCTTCAAACACCTCAAATGACCGGCTGTGATTAGCGGTTGATCCGCCATCAGAATCAATATCGCGTCGGCGGTGTGTGCAATCGAGCCGACGCCGAGCGCGATCGAGCCGGCCATCCCCGAGGTGTGATTGTCGTTATACAAAAAGTATCCGCGAAGCGGTGCGCAGGCTGCCAGTACCCGTTCGCGGTCGCTGCCGACAACCAGTATCGAGCGATCGCCGCAGACGCTCTCCGCCAGGCGCACGGCGTGCCCGACGAGTGTGTCGCCGCCGAATTTCGCGAGCTGCTTGGTCGACCCGAAGCGGCTGCTCTCACCTGCCGCCAGCACCAGCGCAAATGTGGAATGTTCAGGCATTGCGGGGGCAGTATAGACGCGGCTGGAATCGCTTCAAGCGTGTGCAACATTCTCGGTTTCATCGAGGCGTCGAGATCAAAGGCCTCCGGCTCCATTGCCCATGGAATCTGCAATATAAACGGCATGCAGGACTTGCCCTGATCCGGGTACCTGTGTATCTCTTGTCCTGCAAAGGAGGTGCATTACCAGCGCTCCAAAGCAATATCAGATTCAAGAGATTCATGCGAGGAGCCGATGTGCACCTGATCAGGTCGCTCGAAGACGCCAAGGCGCTGGAAGGCACGGAAGTCGGCCTGTCCGACTGGGTGGTAATCGACCAGCAGAAAATCGACCGCTTCGCCAAGGCGACCGGTGATTTTCAGTGGATTCACGTCGATGCGGACAGGGCCAGGAAGGAGCTGCCCGACGGCAAGACCATCGCCCACGGTTACTTCACGCTCGCGCTGATACCGGCGCTGACCGGCGACTTCATCCAGGTCGAAAACCTGGCCCGCGCCATCAACTTCGGCTGCAACAAGATACGGTTCTACACACCGGTTCCGGTCGACAGCCGGGTGCGCGCACGCGCCAAGGTCCTGCAGGCCAGAAAACGCGCGAACGCGCTACACGTGATCAGCGAAGTCAGGATTGAAGTCGAGGGCGAGCGCAAACCGGCGTGCGTGGCCGAGACGATCGGCATGTATTTCCTGCACGGTTGACTAGCGCTGATGCAACCAGGCCGGTAGAAACGTGTACGGATCGACGTCGACCTCCTTGTTATAGATAATCGAGCTCCTGTCCAGTAGTTCGGCAAGCTCTCCGTCTTTTTGCGCATCGAAGAGCTCGGTTGCGCCCCCGATGTACTGCCCGCCGACGAAGATCTGCGGAATCGTCTGTGATCCGGTGTGCTCAAGAAGCGCAGCACGAATCTTCCCGCCCCTGTTGTCCTGCTGATATGCGACCGAGTCGAGGTCGACCGACCGGTAGGGTATTTCGTATTTCGCGAACATCTTTCGCACGGACCAGCAGAATTCGCACCACTCGAGCGCGAACAGCACGACCGGTTCATGCGGGTCGCCGATCGTTTCGTTCACGAATGCGACCGCATCGGCGGGTGCATCGATTGTAGGCTCCTCCAGCGCCGCTTCATCCTGTGTCACAGCTGCAGGCGGCGGTGCATCGAAGCGATAGCCGGGTGTCGACCTTGAGATCTCGACTTCCTCAGCCGTCATGTCGGCCGGAATGTCTTCGAAAAGTGTGGTAGTGAGATATCGCTCGCCCGTGTCGGGCAGCATGCACAGCAAGGTCGTGCCTTCCTCGGCACCGTCGCAGACCTTTAATGCGCCTGCGAGCGTCGCACCCGCGGAGATGCCGACGAAGATGCCTTCCTCGGTCGCCAGTGCTTTGGATAGCCGCAGTGCATCATCGCCGTTGATCGGGATGACGCGGTCGATCGTATCCATCGTCACGGCGTCCTCGGTCAGCTTCGGGATAAAGTCCGGGCTCCAGCCCTGCATCAGGTGTGGCCGAAAGAGCGGATGGCTGTCGACGGGTGTGCCGTCTGCATCGCGTTCCTGGGGTATACCGCTGCCGAGTATCTGTGAGTTGTCCGGCTCACAGACGATGATCTTCGTTTCCGGCCGTTCTTTTTTCAGCACCCTTGAGACGCCTTTCAGCGTGCCGCCGGTGCCGAACCCGGTGACCCAGTAGTCCAGACGCTCCCCCTCGAAGGCCTCGAGGATTTCCGGTGCCGTCGTGTTCGAGTGCGCATCGGCGTTCGCCTCGTTCTCGAACTGACGGCACAGGAACCAGCCGTGCTTTTCGGCGAGCTCGACTGCCTTGGCTAGCATTCCGCTGCCCTTGAGCTCGGCCGGCGTAAGAACGACTTTCGCACCCAGGAATCGCATCGTCTTGCGGCGCTCGATGCTGAAGCTCTCGGCCATCGTGACGACGAGGGGGTAGCCCTTTTGCGCGCACACCATCGCAAGGCCGATGCCGGTGTTGCCGCTGGTCGCCTCGATGACCGTCTGGCGGGGCTTCAATTCACCGGTTCTCTCGGCATGCTCGATGACGCCGAGCGCAAGACGATCCTTGACCGAGCCCATCGGATTGAACGACTCGATCTTTGCAAAAAGATTGATGCGGTCCGGGGAGAGCTTATTTAGCCGCACGACCGGTGTCCTGCCGATCGTCTCGAGAATGTTTTCATACTTCGGCGACATTCAATCAGTCCTCAACTTTGCTGGTCAGAGCTTGAGAAGTATAGTCATGTACCTACAACTAACAACAAGCAAGGGTAAAGGAGCCGGCGATGGAAATTTCAGGCATCCTCGGATTTATCTATCTGATCATCGTCATCTACGCCATCCTGCAGATCGGGCAGAGTTCAGAAGACAACGCCAGGAAAGCCATCTGGATCGCCGTCGTGCTGGTAGTCCCGGTGGTCGGTGTCATCGCCTGGTACTTCATGGGACCGGGTGGCCGAGGGAGTTGAAATGAAGCTGATCATTGTCCTTTTCGGCGGGCTTCTCTGCCTGGCCGGGCTGCTTATTCTGGTCACCTTGGATCGGTTCAGGAATTTCATGAACGGCTGGAAGGGCCAGCCGAGATTCCTGTTCGCCGTGATCGTTCGCGTGCTGCTCGGCGCCGTGCTCCTGGCCGAAGCCCAGAATCTCAGGTTTCCCGTCGTCATGAAGATCATCGGCGCGATCGCGATCCTGGCCGCGATCGTGCTGCTGCTGGTGGGGCAGGAACGAACGGATAGGTTCATCGACTGGTGGATGCGCATGCCGGACAGGGCGCTGCGTGCGTGGTCGGTTTTTGCGCTCGCCTTCGGTATTTTCCTTGTCTACGTAGCAACGTAGTCGACCAGCAATAAAAGTGGTCCGTGAAGAAATCACGGACCACGTGTCAGCCATATCGCCTAGAATTGTTTGCGGAAGGTCAAACCCCAGGTACGCGGTTCCGCGGGATAGGAATTCATCCGGCCGTCCTGAACCGGCGCGTCGAATGACCCGGCATAGTATCTCTCGTCGCCGAGATTACGGCCCCAAAGAGCCACTTCTGCATCCGCATTCTCGAACCGCAGGCCGAGGCGGAGATTGTAGAGATCAAGATTGTCCTGGATCGTAAATGGATCGATGTCTCCATCCGTGAACAGATCAGATGCGTAGGAGTACTCGCCGCGGACGAATAGAGTCGTCGAACCGCTAACTTGGAAATCTTTCGTCAGTCCTAGGAAGAAACGATCTTCGGGATTGTAGGCAATCCTGCCACCGGTGCGGCTGCATCGTTCATCCGCGAGAATACTGGGAATCGTACCCGGGGCTGGTGGCTGGACGCCCGGGTCGGGCTGTCCTGTATGGAACGGGGTGGCATCCCAGCAGGTGCCGCTCTCGAAGCTGTCGTAGTCGGCGTTACTCTTGGCGTAGAATGCCTGCACCGTAAATGTCTCCGTCGGATACCAAAGGAACTCGATTTCCGCGCCGTTCGTATCGGCTTTGCCGGCATTTTGTAGATTGAAGCCCGTGCCCGTGAACGAATTGGCCTGCAGGTCATCAACCTGCGTATCGTAGATCGCGATATTCAGGCGGATATTCTGATCGGGAAAATCGGCTTTGAAGCCGACTTCGATCGATTCGGAGGTCTCGGCCTGGAATACCGGATTGAATGCGGCGTCGATTCGGTCCGTGTTCGTGCCGCCCGACTTATATCCTGAACCCCATGATACATAAAAGAGCATGTCGTCAGTTGGTAGCCACGTAATTTTCGCGGTGCCGGTCAACTGGTCGTCCTTCAGGGCCTCGTTGAGGTCGCCCCGCGGTGCGAGCGGAGGGAAGCGGTAGGTGCCCCAACCGTCGAATGTAAAGGGCGCGATAATAAATTCAGCCACGGGATCGTTCGGATTAAACGGCGCACTTGGAGAAAGTGGGAAAGTGCCTGGGGGGAGCACTTGTTCGAGTGCTCGCAACCCGGCGCAGGTTGACGCCAACTCCGGAATAGGGCCGACAACCAGATCCAACTGGCAGCCGACAAGCGCGGCAGCGTCGATACTGATCGGTGGTCCCTGCGCGCCCTGGGTAAACCTACCAATCATGGTCTTGTCTTCCTCGGTATAACGCGCGCCGAGCGTCACGACGAAGTGATCGCCGAGCGGGAAATCGAACTGGCCGAAGACTGCCCAGCTATCATGTTCCTGCACCATCGAATTTCTGGAAAAAGAATCGCTGGAGTCACCCAGTAACGTGGAAGGAAATGCGACGCCCGCCGGCTGAATGCTGCCGTCGCCACCCAATCCCGCCAGCGGGTTATCAAGCTGGCTTGCGGTATCGACAAGCGCCTCCACAAGGAGCAACAATTGCTCATTCAGACCGATGAAAGCGTTTAACGCCGGTCCGCCGTTGGTTGCCTGCTGATTGTCAAGGTCCTGGCTGAAGTAATATGCGCCCGCGACAAAACTGCCGCCATTGTCGAAATTCCTGGCAATCCGCAGTTCCTGCGAGATCGAGCTTTGCTGGGCTGCGTTCGTTCTCTGTAGCGCCGGTACATCCGTGAAATCGGCATCGATGCTGTCGAAGGTATCGAATGAACGAAAGCCGGTAATGGACGTCAATTGGGCGCCGTTGTCGAGGTCATAGTTGAATTCGACCGACAGTCCCGCATCCTCGGCAGTCGATCGCGGCAATTCGCTGATTGCCACGCGATATTCATCAAACGGAGTTCCGCTTACGAACGTGCCGCCCGGCAGACCGAGCGAGGCGGCAGCCCCGGCCAGTATTAATTGTCCATCCGCCCAGGTCAGGCCATTCGCGAGCGTTGTGGAATCCTGCATGTCAGTGAAAATAGTGCCGCCGAGCATATAGGAGAAGGCGTCGGGGCCCAAGACCAGTCCGAAAGTCGATGGATTACCGACCGGATCCGCGAAGCCCTTAGCAAAAATACCATCCACGCGGGACACCGCGACGCAACAGACCTCGTCGATTTCCGCGTAGTCGGCAATGATGCGCACGTCGAGCCTGTCACTGGGGGTGGAATACAGCTGCAGCCGCACGCCATAACGGTCACGGTCGTTCAACACGTCTTCGCCGAGCGAAACATCGCTGACATAACCGTCGCGTTGAGTCGACGACAGCGTTGCGCGCGCCGCCGTATTATCGGAAAGCGCGAAACTGCTGGCGGCGCTCAGCTTGACGAGGCCGAAATCCCCGGCGGTAAGTTCCACGAATGCGTCGGTATCGTCGGGATTGGGCTTCTTGGTCAGCAACTGGATCGCGCCCTGGGGCGTGTTTTTGCCGAACAGGGTTCCCTGCGGCCCACGAAAGACTTCGACCGAGGATATATCGATTAGATCATTGATCATCGAGCTTTGCCTCGAGCGGTATACGCCATCGACATAGAGGCCTACCGACGACTCCAGGCCGAAATTGTTCGAGCTGGTGCCGATGCCGCGGATGGAAAAGTTGGATGTCGTGGCAGTCTGGCTCTGACCAACAATGAGACCCGGGACATTTTGCTGCATATCGAATACGTCCTTGATCCCCGCTTCCTCGAGGTAGCCATCCGTCAGCGCAGTGATCGAGTATGGCGCTTCCTGTACGTCTGTTCCCTCTATCGCCTTCGTTCCGACGACAATAATCTCTTCGAGATACGTCTCTTGTGCAATTGCACCGGACGCAAGAAATGCCGCTGTGGTGATCAACGGCGCGGAGCGGAAGAAATTGAATTCTTTTCGTGAAGCTTGCATGACTCCCCCTTCCAGGATGAAACTGTGTGAATTCCGGATCCCCGAATGGGCCGAAGGATAACACGGAATCCGGGGTCAGGAGCCGGCTTTGACTGAGTATAAATCGGCCTGAAAAGCCCGTGAGCAAAGGGCTTGGTTCTGTTAAATTGCGGTTCTCGATTCTTGAAAGACAAAGGAATCCCGAAAATGCACGGCCTGATGATGGATACCCAGCTGCTGGTATCGAGAATTCTGCAGCACGCCGAATGCTTCCATCCGAATCGCGAGATAGTCTCCGTGACGGCGGACAATCCGCTGCATCGATACACGATTACCGACTGCGCCCGTCGCACGCGGCAACTGGCGAATGCACTGGGGAATCTGGGACTCGGGGAAGGGGATCGAGTGGCGACGCTGGCGTGGAACGATTACCGGCATCTGGAGATTTACTACGCGGTCGGCGGGGCCGGATACGTCTGTCATACGATCAATCCGCGGTTATTCCCCGAGCAGATCATCTTTATCATCAACCACGCCGAGGATAGGTGGATCTTTACCGATGCGATGTTCGTGCCGCTGCTCGAGAAAATCGCCGGGCAGACGCCTGGTGTCGAAGGCTATGTCGTCATGACCGACGACGAGAATATGCCCGAAACCAGCTTGAAGAATGCCGTTTCCTATGAGTCATTGATTGCCGCTGAGAGCGGCGAGTACGAGTGGCCGGAACTCGATGAGCGCGCGGCGGTGGCACTCTGTTACACATCGGGAACGACCGGCGACCCGAAGGGTGTGCTTTACAGCCATCGCTCGACCACACTTCATGCCTACGCCGCGGTGGCTCCGGACGTCATGAACCTGTCGAACCGGGACTCCCTGCTGCCGGTCGTGCCGCTGTTCCACGTCAACGCCTGGGGTGTGCCTTATGCCGCCCTGATGGTCGGCGCCAAGCTCGTGTTTCCGGGCCCGAAGATGGGCGACGGAGAAGCGCTTTACGATCTGCTCGAGTCGGAGGGCGTTACTCTGGCATTGGGTGTGCCGACGGTCTGGCTGGCCCTTTTGCAGTACACGGCCGCGGCAGGCAAGCGCCTGAACAATCTCGAGCGCACGATCATCGGTGGCGCGGCGGTACCGGAATCGATGATCCGGGAATTCCACGATAAGCATCGCGTTGCGGTGCACCAGGGATGGGGCATGACAGAAATGAGTCCGATGGGGACGGTGAATACGCCGAAGGCCGGGATGGAATCGTTGTCGGAAGACGAACGCATGAAGCTTGGCACCAAGGCCGGGCGCGGCATTTTCGGCTGTGAACTTAAGATCGTCGACGATAAAAACGAAGAACTGCCATGGGACGGAAAAGCATACGGCGCATTACGTGTTCGCGGGCCGTGGATCTGCAGCGACTACTTCAAACTCGAGGGCAAGGGCGGCTCGCACACGGAAGACGGCTGGTTCGACACGGGTGATGTGGCTACGGTTGATCCGGAGGGATACATGGCGATCACCGATCGCACCAAGGACGTCATCAAGTCGGGCGGGGAATGGATAAGCTCGATCGAGATAGAAAACGCGGCGATCGGGCACCCGGCCGTAGGCGAAGCCGCGGTCATCGGCGTCGCGCATCCGAAATGGACCGAGCGGCCCCTCCTGTTGGTGGTCAAGGCCGAGGGCGCCGACGTCAGCAAGGAGGATATGCTCGACTGGTTTGACGGCAAGATTGCGAAGTGGTGGCTGCCTGACGATGTCATATTCGTCGATCAACTTCCGCACACGGCAACCGGAAAAATCAAGAAGGTTGAGCTTCGGCAGCAGTTCGCCGATTATCAGCTGCCCGCGTAAATACGAACGCAAAGGAATGAAAATGGATGAGGCGATGCGCCTTTTCGGGTTGAAAGCAATAGTCACGGGTGCCGCCAACGGCATCGGTGAGGCAATTGCGAGAACTTTTGTAAAGCACGGCGCACAGGTCCTGTCGGTTGACAGCCCGGATAGCGGGATAGAAACTTTGTTGTCCGCCGTCCGCGGCATAACGGGATTCGTGGCGGATCTGACACGCCCGGAAAGCACCGCAATGATTGTCGATGCCGTGTCGTCGAAACTTGGTGGCCTCGATATCGTCGTCAACAATTACGTCATTCAGTCGGATGACCCGATCAGCGACGGCGATGAAGACGCGCTCAAAGCGCTGCTCGACAAGAAGATTTCGGTCATGTCCAATCTCTGTGAAGCGGCCCTGCCGCTCCTCAAAAAGAGCCCGGCGGGACGAATAATCAATATCGGGTTCGTTCGTAGTTCGTTTGCGCGCGAGGCCGACGGGGCATACTCGTCGTCGCAGAGTGCGCTGGCCGAATTTACGAAATTCCTCGCCGCGACCTGCGGCGAATTCGGAATCACGGCCAACTATGTTCAACCGGGCGCAATCATGACGCCTGACAGCCGCAACGTATTCAATAAGGATACGGCGCTGCGCGACTATTGCATCAAGCGGTCCGCCGCCAGGCGCCTCGGCGAGCCGGTCGATGTCGCGAAGGTTGCTTTGTTCCTTGCCACGGATGACTCCGTATTCGTCAGCGGCACGGGAATAGTCGTCGATGGCGGCGAGGCAAATGCATCCGGTACTTGAAGACCTGATCACACTTCTGCAGCTGGAACGCATTGAAGACAACATATTCCGCGGCCAGAGCCGTGATATCGGCAGTGCCCAGGTATTCGGCGGACAGGTTCTGGGTCAGGCACTGTCGGCGGCGCATCACTCTGTCGACGGCAGGGTCGCGCATTCACTGCATGCCTATTTTCTCAGGCGTGGAGACGTGAAGTCACCAATCGTCTACGAAGTCGACCGG
>JBHIDG010000022.1:0-16476 GCA_046760025.1 Woeseia sp.
CTGGTGCTCGGTTCGCAGATAGCCGAGGGTGAGCGCACGGTGCCATTGCCGACGGCAATGCCCGGCGTTTCGAGGAGACATTGCTCGGTACGAAGCGAGAACGGGCAATGCGTTCTCGAGGATCACAGCCGTTACGGCACGTTTCTGAATGGTCACCGGATTGACGGATCCGCGGTATTGCAGGTGGGAGATTCCCTCAGGCTGGGATCGCCGGGTCATGAACTGCAGCTGATTGCATTGGCAGAGTCACATGGCACGTAAGAAACCGCAATCTCAAATCATCGGCATGTCGTTCCTCGACGTAATGAGTTGCGGGCTCGGTGCCGTGGTGCTGTTTTTCATGATTATCAATGCCCAGGTCAAGGAGACTACCGACATCGATAACAGCGAACTCATGGCCGAAACTACCAGGCTCGAGTTCGAGGTGCTCGAAGGGCGCAAGAATCTGGTTCTCGCCAGAAATACGATGGAGAAGCTCGATGACGAGAAGGTGCGGGCACAGGGTCAGATAGCACAGATCATCGCGCTGCTGGAGCAACTGAAGGCCGAGCTGTCGAAATACGATAAGGACACGCTGGCGAAGATCGAGCGGATCGAGAAACTGCAGGCCGACATCGAGAGGCTGGAGAAAGAAAAAGAACGCCTGCTTGCCCTCGCCGAGGAACAGGATGCCGAAGGCACGAGGGTCAGGAAATTCAGGGGTATCGGCGACCGCCAGTACCTGACGGGTCTCAAAGTCGGCGGCGACCACGTGCTTATACTCGTCGATAATTCGGCCAGCATGCTGGACAGCAAAATCGTCAACATCATTCGGCGCCGCAATATGGCCGAACGCGAAAAGCTCCGTGCCGTGAAATGGCGTCAGGCTGTGGCCAGCGTCGACTGGCTGACGACGCAGCTCAATTCGGAATCCAGGTTCCAGATCTACCTTTTTAACACCGAGGCGAAACCGGCCGTTGTTGGCAGCGATGGCGTCTGGCTCGATGTGAGCGACGGCAATCAAATCGACGAAGCCATCAAAACGCTTCGCAGGACCGCACCGGCGAACGGTACGAACATGCATGCAGCGTACGGCGTGATCAGACAGCTAACGCCGAAACCGGACAATGTCATATTGATCACCGATAGCCTGCCGACGATGCGGGATTCTACGACCAGCCGAAAGACGATATCGGCGCGCGACCGCTACGCCCTGCATTCTCAGGCGGTGCGCGAGATTCCAAGCGGCGTGCCCGTTAACACGCTGTTGTTCCCGATGGAAGGCGACTACGACGCCGCGGTCGCATATTGGGCATTGGCAAACGCCACGGGCGGGTCATTCGTCAGCGTCAGCAGGGACTGGCCATGACCAAGCGCCGCAGAGATTTCGAGACATTCAGCCTCTCTTTCCTCGACGTCATCTCTTGCGGATTCGGCGCCATCATCCTGTTGCTCGTACTCAGCAAGATCTATGAGCCCGTAATTATCGAAAAGACCCAGGCAGATCTCGAGGCGCTGATCGCACTGCTGCAACAGGAGTTATTCGACATTCGCGGGGAAACGGCAGTCCTGAACAGGGATCTCGTCTCGGTGCGGGAACAGACATCGACTACCAAGATGACGCTCGCCCGGCTGCAGGGCGAGCTGGATACGGTGCAGGGTCAGTATGCCGCGACCTTCGACGACGCCGAAGAAGCCGTTATCGACGAGGGCGATCTGCGGGCCGCACGCCAGACCCTGACCGAGGAGATGTTGCGCCTGCAGCCCTATTACAAGCGTCCGGATGACGACGCGGTAGCCGGGATCCCGGTCGACAGCGAATACATCATCTTTGTGATCGATACGTCGGGAAGCATGCAGCAGTACAATTGGGGCCGGGTGCAACGCAAGCTCACCGAGACCCTCGAGGTCTATCCCGAAGTCAAGGGCCTCCAGATCCTCAACGATAACGGCCAGTACATGTTCCAGCAGTATGCCGGAAAATGGATACCCGATACGCCCGGGCGGCGCCAGGCGATCATGAACACGATGCGCACGTGGGCGCCGTTCAGCGACAGTAACCCGGTCGATGGAATCATGTATGCGATAGATACCTTCTGGTCTCCGGACAAGAAAATCAGCATATATGTGTTTGGCGACGACTTCGGGGGCAAGTCCGCGGAACCGGTCGTCAGAGCGATCGCGCAAAGAAACAAGGTGCAGCCGGACGGCAGCCAGATGGTCAGGATTCACGCCGTCGGATTTCCGCTGTTCCAGTTCGGCGGCGGGCGCGTACCCGCCGAGACACAGAAGTTTGCCGCACTCATGCGGGTGTTGTGTGAGAGAAACGGCGGTACCTTCGTCGGGCTGACCGGCGCCGGTTAAAAAATCACAATTCGCCACAATTGATCGCCAGCCTGCCATTCCGGCGGCTGCGAATAAACCGATTTACACCCTGTAATTGACTCCAACCGGCCGCGGGAGTGGCCGCTCTTGTGGAGGAAAAGACAATGCGTAATCGAGTTTTTGCTTTCGGAATTCTCGCCTGCCTGATCACGACACCGGCGCTTGCCGAAGGCACGGCATCCACGATGGAAAGTATCGGCGTTGGCGTCGGCGGTGTCATCGGCGGCATCGCCGGCGGCCCTTTCGGGGCGATTATCGGCGCGGCCGTCGGCGCGAAGCTGGGCGACGAATTCCACAGGAAGGACAATGAAGTAACCAGCCTGTCCGACTCCCTGGTTAGCTCGAGAAAGACGATCACAGACCTGGAAAGAAATGTCGATGCATTGAATGGCGACATCGATTCCCTGGGTGGCGACCTGCAGCGAGTGCGGGCGATGATGCAGGCCGGCATCGAAATGGATCTCCTGTTCCGGACCAATGAACACGTGCTGAACAAACCGACAGACAGGAAGTTGCGAGATCTTGCGGCGAGTCTGTCTGCATTGCCCGACGTCCATGTTCAGCTCGACGGTTTCGCGGACGAGCGTGGTGATGCCGCGTATAACCACAAACTCTCCGAGCGGCGGGCAGACTATGTGCGCGATGCCCTGGTATCCGGCGGCATTGCCGAATCGCGGATCACACTTGCTGCGCACGGCGAGTCGCCGGCAGCCGACAAGGACATCGACAGCTATGCGCTCGAGCGAAAGGTCAGCATGACGCTCTTCATCAAACCGACACATTCATTCGCGTCAAATCCCGACTGACACGGTCCCCAGGACGACTCGGCTCCGAGTCACTTTTTGGCCGGACTCTTCGAGTCCGGCCCTTCTTGGTATAGTGTGCTTCATGACTGCACTCGTCGAACGCAAGTGCCGGCCATGCGAGGGCGGCGTCGAACCGCTCACCGTAGACCAGACCCGAGAGTTGATAGCGGCCTTGCATCCGGACTGGAAGCTTGCGGGCGCTGGCGACGCTATTTGCCGGGTGTTTGCCTTTCCGACTTTCAGCAGGACGATCGCATTTGCCAACGCCGTGGCATGGATTGCGACATCCGAGGGCCACCACCCGGAAATGACTGTCAACTATGGAACTTGTCGCGTGTGCTACATGACAACGGCAATTGGCGGTCTCTCCGACAACGACTTCATTTGCGCCGCGAAGGTTGACCGGCTGGCGAATGAATGATCGAACTTGCCGATATTGAAGCCGCGGCAGAGCGCTTGTCAGACATTGCGGTCAGGACCCCGCTCATTCAGTCGGCAGAGCTCGACGAGATTGCCGGCGGCAAGGTATTGCTCAAGCCCGAGTGTTTGCAGGCAATTGGTTCCTTCAAGATCCGCGGCGCTTACAACCTGATGAGTCGGCTGGCGCCCGAGCGTGCCAGCAAGGGAGTCATCGCCTGGTCCTCGGGCAATCACGCTCAGGGCGTTGCCGCGGCGGGAAGTGTGCTGGGCATCAAGACGGCTATCGTGATGCCCGGGGATGCACCGAAAGCAAAGATTGAACGTACCAGGCGCTTCGGCGGTGAAGTCATCTTTTATGATCGATATACGGGCGACCGTGAGGCTATCGCCAGGGAGCTTGCAAGGGAACGTGGCGCCGAAATTGTGCCATCCTACGACCACGAAGATATTGTTGCCGGACAGGGCACGGTCGGTCTCGAGATTGTTCAGCAATGTCATGCCCTCGGCCTCGAGCCTGATCAGGTTCTCATCAACTGTGGTGGTGGCGGGCTGAGCGCGGGTTGCGCCATCGCGATAACTGCACTAGTGCCGGCAGCGTCGGTGCACACGGTGGAGCCCGAACATTTCGATGATACCGCGCGATCCCTGCGTGACGGCGTGCGCCGGTCGAATTCGCAGACCGCGCGTTCAATCTGCGATGCACTTTTGGCAGAGACTCCGGGCGAGCTTCCGTTCCCGATTCTTCAGAAACTGGCGGCCCCGGGGCTCGTCGTCAGCGATGGTGAAGTCAAAGCCGCAATGCGATTCGCGTTCGAAAACCTGAAACTCGTCGTAGAGCCGGGTGGGGCTGCTGCTCTTGCCGCCGTATTGACTGGAAAATCCGACTGCAAGGACAAAGCCACGGTCGCCGTTTTGAGTGGCGGCAATGTCGACCCGGACATATTCTCCAAGATTCTAAGCGAAGTCTGAACCGACTGAAGCAGTTCTAATTTCGCTTGGAGCCGAAACGCGACTTGTGCAGGACCGTGACGTTTGCAGCGTTCGGTTCGGGATACGTCCCCGCCGGCATCGCGTGGTGACGCCGGTTCTGCCAGTCATTCAGCCACCGGATAACTCGTTCGAGCTGTTCGACGTCCTTTTTACTTCTGTGCGGCGGCAACTCGCTGATTCCGAGGCCTGCCTCGGCGGCGTGCACGAAATTCTGGCTGTCCCGCATCACGGCGATTATCGGGATCCCGAGCGTGTCGAGGAATCGCATGAGCTTTTCGAAGCTCTTGGTGTTGCGGCGCGTGCGATTGGCCACGACCGCAAGCTTGCGGTCCCGCCGGTCGATTTTGGCGACCAGCAGAAGATCAGCGATGCAACGCGATGCGGCATGGATATCGATCGCGGACGGCAGGACAGGTACCAGTATGCTGGTGGCGTCGCGTGTGATTTCGCGCAAGTCATCATGGTTGAGGCTGGCCGGCGAATCGACGATGAGACTGGTCGTTTCATTGGGAACCCTTAGCTGCCAGCTACGCGTTGCCTGCATACTGTTCTTGTAGGCGGCGATACCGTGAATCGGCGGTTGAGACGGCGGCCGTCTTTCGAGCCAGGTCATCGTCGAGCCCTGCGGGTCGCAGTCCATCACGGCCGGAACCGGGCCGCAGGCTGCATAGTAGCTTGCCAGGTTGATTGCAAGTGTTGTCTTCCCGCAGCCCCCTTTGGGATTCAGGATAACGATCTTGTTCAGATCGTCTCTGTGCGGCGTAATCAGCATTTCTTTACTTTGTGTTATTCAGCCGGCCAAATCCATGCGCCCTATCACATAATACCGGAAAATTACGGGTCGAAGCGCTGGGCTCCGATTAGCGCCCGTTTAGCGGTTCGACCCCTCATAGATACTCGTTGCTACGCACGGCTGTCGCACGACGGGTAGTCGGGCATCGTCAATCAGCCGGCCTGCTGACTCTCAACAAGAATCGATCCGTCTTGCCGCGTACCGCGGCGTCGAACACGGAAAGGCTGTGGTCGTCTGCCTCGTTACGCAGCAAATCGCTGTCCGCCTCGATGACAAGCCCGGCCGCCTCGATCGTTTCTAGCACCTTGGAAATCTCGATCCGGTGCAGCGCGACATTATCCTCACCCGCCTCACCCACGTGGTCGATGATGCCGAGAATCGCCCCCGGTTTCAGGACAGATGCAACAGCCTGAAAGACCGCCACCGTCGCCTCCGGGCCACGCCGGTTATACAGATCGTGGAAATTGAGCGCCGTTATGGCCGCATCGAATGGTCCGTCTTCGGGTACAAAGTCGGCGAAATCCTTGTTCAGGCGCGTTACATTCGGCAATCGATTTCCGGCCAGTCGGGCGCTGATCGCCTTTTCGTTGGCGCCATCACGCATCTCGAGAACAATCGGCGGATTATGCGCGACGACCCGTCCATCATCGCCGACCGTGAGCGACAACACTTCCGTGTAGTAGCCACCTGCGGCGATGATGTCGATTACATGCATGCCCTCGTCGATGCCGAGGAAATTGATGACGTCCGCGGGCCGCCGCCCGGCATCCCGAGCGCGGTCGGTTTCGGGCCGACCCTCGCTCGCGAGAAGCGTTCGCAGACCGGAGGCCGGCTCGGGAGATTCGGCCGCCGGGGCAGGCTTATCGATAGTCGACTCGGTATCCGGGCCGTCACCGGCACGACACGCAGCGACCGCGGCCAGAATGACAAAAGCTGCTGTACTTCGTATGCTCATCGTCGTCCCCCATAATCTTGTTCCCTGGCTCCAGCCCGGCCGCCCCAGCATACAAAGCTTTTCACCCGGCAACAATCGGTGAAGAGTCAGAACGTGTCTACGCATCATCCCGGGAGTGATCGAAGAAATCGACGCGACGTTCGCAGCCATTCGCAGTCGTCGCAAGCACAGGAATGCAGATGTGTTTCCCGCCGGCGTTCCGCAACGTACTCGACCGCGGTTTCCAGTGCTTCGACGAGGTCCACCATTGACGCTTCCCGGAGCGCATCCGCCGTGTACCGGCCCAGCCAACGGCATCCCTTGCCGAATACGCAGGTTTCACATTCGGCGACAAACTGCCGATAACGTCCGTGGTAAGGGCAGTCCGTAAAGTCGGTGTCGCACTCTATGAGCCATCGGGCATATTCCAGCCGATGCAGCAGATATCCCGTAATCGTCCTCGAGTGAGATCGCGTCTGTGTCGTCACGGCGTAATCCAGCCCCAACCGCTAATCCCATAACAGACCCCGCCGATGCCGGCCATTCGCGAAAATACCTAGCCCGACGGCAAGTGCTTGTTTTGTGAAGCGGTTAATATGCAGACGGCCTCGTGTTCGGCAGACTCTGGCGGTAATGACCGGGCATCAAAAAGATAACAATGCAGTTGGTCAATTTGACCTTTGCCGACCGGATTTTCTGTATTCGCTGGCGCTGTTCACTGTGGCTTCGACCGTCCTGGTTCTCGTTACTCAGGGTGCCGGCTTACTGACTTCTCAATATGATTCCGCGACTGCCTTGTTCTTCCTCGTCTATGGTCTGTTCACGATCACG
Organism: Woeseia sp.; assembly: GCA_046760025.1. GTDB lineage: Bacteria > Pseudomonadota > Gammaproteobacteria > Steroidobacterales > Woeseiaceae > JACZWL01. The sequence continues at coordinate 7,139 of JBHIDG010000022.1, forward strand.
ATGGGCTACCCGCATCCCGGTTTCGGGCACGTCTCTTTCGACCGGGCTGCTCAGGTTTCCTGCATCCTGGTACTTGGCCCGGTCGACGCGGCCTGGATAAACGGACTGGCCTCGCTTCTCTACCCGTGGCACAGGCTCTGGCGCGGAGTGCCGTTCGGTACCGTGCTCACCGCATCCCTGCACAACGCCGGCATGATGTCGCTCGTCATACTGAGCTGCGGTTCCCTGTACCGGTACCTGGGCGGACCCGTTCCGCTGGATCATCTGAGTATCGCCGTCGCCGGCCTGCTCATGTTGCTCATGCTGAGCATGCAACTCACCAACGATTTGGGCATGCTCATGGTCGTATACCTGCAAAAGGACGATCCATCGAAACTGCTGAACGCCTTTTCGACCGGTGTCGAACTGGCGTCCGTGCTCATCGCGGTCGTCGTCGCTATCGCCTATGTGCGGTTGGAGCCGGCGGAAGTCGCACTGGTGCTGATCGTGCTCAGTCTGGGCATGTTCGTCCTCAAACAATATGCGCAGATGCGCTATAAGCTCGAGGCTCTCATCGAGGAACGAACGGCCGAACTCAGACAAAAGTCTCTGGAACTGGAACGGCAGGCGACGCACGACAAGCTGACAGGTCTATTCAACAGGCGCTATGCGGACGACTATCTGCAGCGCCAGTTAGAGAGCGCGCGACGGTATGACAGGAACTTCACGATCGCACTTGCCGACATTGACTATTTCAAACAAATAAACGACAGGTTTTCACATGCGATCGGCGACGAGGTGCTCCGTCGTTTCGCAGAGATACTTGTAAGCCGCTGCCGAAAAACGGACGTCGTCGCACGCTACGGCGGCGAAGAGTTTCTGCTGTGCTTTCCCGACACCAATGCCGAGTTCGCCGAGCAGATTTGCGGGCAGATTCGCAAGGTCGTCGAAAACACGGACTGGACGCCGGCGACGGACGGCGTTCGTCTCAATCTGACTGTCAGCTTCGGCATCGCCGAGGCCGCTAACCACACGCGCCGGACAAGCATTCTCAGCGCCGCGGACACCCGGCTCTACCAGGCGAAGAGAAAAGGCAGAAATCTGGTGGTCGTCTGATCACGGCCACAATCCCGGGCTCTCGCGAAATCTTCGCGCTAGAACATCTCGCTGGGGCCGGGCCGGTCATCGGTCGGCTTGTCCCGGCTGGCGATAAAGTCGCCCGTGATCATCTTGTCGTAGCTCAGGCCCGGGCCGACCATGGGATACACGCCGGCATCGGGGTCTATGATGACTTCGAGGAAGGCCGGACCCGGATATTCTACAAACTCCCTGATGACACGCGGCAGGTCCTGCTTGCGATCCAGCTTGACCGCGAACTCGAAACCATCGGCTTCGGCGGTCTTGACGAAGTCCTTGCGGTGCAATGACTTGTCGCTACCCGACATCCGGCCTTTGTAATAGAGCTTTTGCCACTGCCGGACCATGCCGTCGCCGTAATTGTTGAGAACGATAACCTTGACCGGCAGGCTGTAGGTCGTCGCGGTTTCGAGTTCGCCGATGTTCATGCGCATGCTGCCGTCACCGTCGATATCGATCACCAGGCGACCCGGCTGCGCGACCTGTGCGCCGATGGCGGCAGGCAATCCGAATCCCATCGTGCCCATGCTCCCAGAGGTCAGCCAGAGCCGGGGTTCGCGAAAGTCGAAATACTGAGCTGCCCACATCTGGTGCTGGCCGACGCCCGTCGAGATAATCGCCTTTCCACCGGCTATCCGGTTGATTTCCTCGATCACCGCCTGCGGCTGTATGAGCTCGCTGTCACGATCGTAATTGAGACAGTGCTTCTCCTTCAGGCCGGCTATCTCGCCGTGCCAGACGCCGAAATCCTTCTCGAAACCTATGCGCCTGCCGTATTCGAGCAGGTCGTCGAGATCGCGCCCGAGTACGCCGACGTGGTGCCAGGTGACGCTCTTGACCTTGCCGATCTCGGAGACGTCGACGTCGAAGTGAGCAATGTTCTTCGCGTTAGGTGCAAAGCTGACCGGGTCGCCGGCAACCCGATCGTCGAACCGGGCGCCGATGACAATCAGGAAATCGCAATCTTCGACGGCGTAATTGGCGAAAGCCATACCGTGCATCCCGAGCATGTGCAGCGCCAGCGGATGCTTCGTATCACTGGCGCCGAGCGCCATCAGCGTCGTAGCGACAGGGATCCCGAAAACGCTGGCGAAGTGCCGCAGTGCCTTGGTGGCGTTGCCGTTAATTACGCCGCCGCCGGCATAAATCAGCGGGCGCTCGGACTCGGCAAGCATCTCGTACAGACGCTCGCAGGCATCGTCTGTCATGCGGTTCTCGACGACGGCCTGCAGACGGTTGCGGTATCCCGTCAGCGGCAAGGACCCTAGCCCTGAGAATTCTCCTTCCCAGTTCTGAATGTCCTTTGGTATGTCGATCACGACCGGGCCGGGCCTGCCCGTTCTCGCAATCTCGAATGCGGAGCGAACCGTCGCCTCGAGACAGGTCGGATCCGTTACCAGAAACACGTGTTTTGCGATGGCTCCCATGATGGCCGACACGGGGGCTTCCTGAAAAGCGTCACTGCCGATCGCATTGGTCGATACCTGACCGCAGATAACGACGATCGGCACGGAATCGGCCATACAGTCGCGAACGGGAGTCACGGTATTGGTGGCTCCTGGTCCGGAAGTGACCATGACGACGCCGACCTTGCCGCTTGCTCGCGCATAGCCGGCCGCCATGAAGCCGGCTCCCTGTTCGTTTGCCGGGACGATCAGCGGAATTGCCGCCTTGCCATCGGCATTGCGATGCTTGTCGTTGTACCGGAAGACGGCGTCGTAAGTCGGAAGAATTGCCCCGCCGCTATAGCCGAAAATGGCGTCGACGTTTTCGTCGGCCAGGACCTGAATAACGATATCGGCGCCACTCATCCTGCTGCCCGCCAGCGGATGCTGGTCCACACGACTTGCCGGCGCCTTCTTGCTCATCTTATCGTCAGAGTCTTCTAAGTGTCGGATTTTGGGCGAGTGTTTACTAAATCTTATTGCATTGCAATACTGGCATTGCTGTGCCACCTTCCACCGGATGCCACGGCATTGGTTACAAACGAATTCGATTAGCTGCTACGGATAAGAACGTCATGCGTCACGTAATCTCGGTGCTGTTGCAAAACGAGGTCGGAGCGCTGACCCGAATGACGGGGCTGTTCTCGACCCGCGGGTACAATATCGAGTCGCTCAATGTTGCGCCGACCGACGACCCGACCGTCTCGAGGGTCACGCTGGTCATTCGGGGATCCGACTCGGCCATCGCGCAAATGAATACGCAGCTCGCAAAGCTCGTGGACGTCGTCAATATCCATGACATGACGCTGGGTGATCACTTCGAGCGCGAGCTGGCGATACTCAAACTCAAACTGGCGACAGGCGGCTACGCGAAAGTTCTGGCGCTCGCCAGGAAGCACGGCGCCGAAATCCTCGACGATGCACAGGTAAGCTGCACCGTGCAGCTCACCGGCAGACTTGCCGAAATCGACGCATTCGTCGAAGAGGCCGCCAAAATCGGCCAACTTGCGGCCGTTGCCCGCAGCGGCAGCGTTGCCGTTTCGAAGGGTGAGGTGACACTGTCGTCCTATACCAGGCATCACCGCCTGACCGGATAGGCACATGTTCATGTCCGCAATGGAGCTCAGTGGTCTGCGGCGCCTGGTCATCAAGATCGGCTCCTCGCTGCTCGTGGGGCAGCACGGTCGGCTCGACCGTGACTGGCTGTCGGGGCTGGCGGAGGATATCGCCAGCCTGCACCGCGCACATCAGCAAGTATTGATCGTTTCCTCGGGGGCGATCGCCATCGGCAGCAATGTGCTCGGCATCAACCTGAAGCGCTCTAGGCTCGAGGAATTGCAGGCGGCAGCCGCAGCAGGTCAGGTGCAGCTCGTTCACGCGTACCAGGAGGCGCTCGGCGAGCACGGCATCGGGGCGGCCCAGGTATTGTTGACGCCGGACGACACGGAGATCCGGCGCCGGTTCCTGAACGCCAAGGGAACCCTGCTTAAGCTGCTGGAGCATCGAATCGTACCGGTCATCAACGAGAACGACACGGTCGCGACCGAAGAAATCCGCTACGGCGAGAATGACCGCCTGGCGGCCCGGGTAGCCCAGATGGTCATGGCGGACGGGCTCGTCCTGTTGTCGGATGTGGATGGCTTTTACACGTCCGATCCGCAGAAGACCGCGAACGCGGAACACATACCGTTTGTCGAGCGGATCAGCGACGAGATGTTCGCAATGGCCGGCGAGTCGCGCTCCGACATCGGCAGCGGCGGCATGGCGACCAAGCTGCAGGCGGCACGCATCGCGACCCACGCGGGCTGTTCGACCATCATCGCCGTCGGCACCGTCGAGCGGCCGTTACATGTGCTCGCAGACGGCGGCAAATGTACCGTGTTCAGCGCCGAGGGAACGCCGGCCGCCGCGCGCAAGCAGTGGCTCGCCGGCATACTGGAAGTCCACGGGGAACTTCGCATTGATTCCGGGGCTGCGACGGCACTGGCCAACGGCAAGAGCCTGCTGCCGGTCGGTCTTGTCGAGGTTGTCGGCAATTTTCGGCGCGGCGATGCCGTCACGCTGGTGGGCGCCGGAGGCGAAGAGCTGGGCCGGGGCCTGGCGGCCTACGCCAGCGATGAAGCGGCGGAAATTATCGGCTGCCGGTCGGAGCAGATCGAACCGAAACTCGGTTATCGGGGACGGACGGAAATGATCCACCGTGACGATCTGGTCCTGTTCGGAAGTGATGCCTAGATGAGCCGGCAGGCTGGAAAACGGAAATCGCCGGATATTGCGCCGATGATGGACGGGCTCGGCCGCAGGGCCAGGGAAGCGGCATCCGAGCTGGCCGTGTGCCCCGCTTCGCGGCGCAACGAGGCGCTGCGGGCCGCCGCGCAATCCATCCGCGAAAATACGGACAGGATCCTGGACGCAAACCGGGCGGACCTGACGGCGGCCGAAAACCAGGGCCTGAGCTCGGCGACGCTCGACCGACTGGCGCTCGACCCGGAGCGGCTCGAGTCGATGTCGGCCGGCCTCGAAGCCGTTGCCGGGCTACCCGATCCGGTTGGACGTGTTCTCGCGGAGTGGGACAGGCCGAATGGCCTGCACATACAGCGCATCGCCGTGCCGCTCGGCGTTATCGGCGTCATCTACGAGAGCCGGCCCAATGTGACAGCCGATGCGGCGGGTCTTTGCACGAAATCGGCTAACGCCGCGATTCTGCGCGGGGGCACGGAGAGCTTTGATTCGAGTCAGGCGATTCTCGGGTGCCTCGGCGACGGGCTAGATGCCGCGGGCATTCACCGGGCCGCGATTCAGATGGTGCCGACTACCGATCGGGCTGCGGTCGGCTACCTGCTGTCGTCGATGGCCGGCTCGGTCGATGTCGTCGTGCCGCGGGGCGGGAAAGGTCTCGTGGAGCGCGTGCAAAAGGACGCCAGGGTGCCTGTCATCGGACACCTCGAGGGCATCTGCCACGTTTACCTCCATGCGTCGGCGAACGAGGAGATGGCCAGGGACATTGTGTTGAACGCCAAGATGCGTCGGACCGGCATATGCGGCGCTGCCGAGACCGTGCTGGTCGATCGCGAGGCGGCGGCGAGACTCATACCGGGCGTAGTCGGGGCGCTGATCGCGGCCGGCTGCGAAGTGCGCGGCGATGAGACGGTTCAGGAAGTCGCTGCGAAAGCCGGGCCGGCCAGCGTCGACGACTGGCATACCGAATATCTCGATGCGGTCATCTCGATTCGGGCGGTCAACGGCGTCGAGGCGGCCATCGAACACATCAGGCAATACGGTTCCGGTCATACGGAGAGCATCGTTGCCGAAGACACGGACGCGGCCGAAAAATTCCTATCGGACGTGGACAGCGCGATCGTGTTGCACAATGCGTCGACACAGTTTGCGGATGGCGGCGAGTTCGGCATCGGCGCGGAGATCGGCATCGCGACCGGCCGAATTCACGCCCGCGGTCCCGTCGGTGCCGAACAATTGACGAGTTACAAATACGTCGTTCACGGGAATGGGCAAGTCAGGTCCTGATGCCGGACACCCTGCCCGCATACGATCTGGTCATCATCGGTGGCGGCATCAATGGTGCGGGTATCGCACGCGACGCGGCGCTGCGCGGCCTGAACGTCATCCTGCTGGAGAAGGGCGACTTCGGCGGCGGAACATCGAGCTGGTCGAGCCGATTGATTCACGGCGGGCTCCGATACCTCGAATACGCCGAAATTTCCCTCGTTTACGAATCGCTGCACGAGCGCCGCCATCTGCTGGATATCGCACCGCACCTGGTCGATCACATCCGCATAAACATACCCGTTTACGAGCGCAGTCGGCGGGGATCTCTGCTGATCCGCCTCGGCATGATCGCCTACGACCTGTTGTCCATCGGCAAGACTCTGCCCCGGCACCGCATGCTGAGTCGCGATCAAATGCTGAAAGCCGAACCCGGACTGAACCCGGAAGGCCTGCGGGGTGCCGCGCAGTACTACGATGCGCAGGTCACTTTCGCGGAAAGGCTGGTCCTGGAGAATATTATTTCGGCGGCCCAGGCCGGCGCGGTCGTAAGAAACTACTGTCCGGTTACTGCAATCGGTCAGCACGACGGCACGGCGATCACCGTCAGCTACCTGGATTGCGTCAGCGGTCAGGAACAACGTGCGACGGGGCGACTCGTGATCAACGCCTCCGGGCCCTGGGTTGATCGGGTATTGCGGACAACCGGCAAGCAGACGCGGCGCCTGATGGGCGGTACCAAAGGCAGCCACATCATCGTCGGCCGGTTTCCCGGCGCGCCGCGCGATGCGTTCTATGTCGAGGCACACGCCGACGGTCGGCCTTTTTTTATCATTCCGTGGAACGACCAGTACCTGATCGGCACCACGGACATTCGATACGGGAGAAACCCCGACGCCGCCCATGCGACCGGCAGGGAAATCCGATACTTACTGGACGAGACCAACCGGGTCTTTCCTGAAGCCGGGTTGACAGCGGATGACATCCATTTTGCCTATGCGGGCGTGCGCCCCTTACCGCGTCGAAAGAAGGAACCGGAATCCGCTATCACGCGCCGGCATATCATCAAGCCTCACCGAAAGCCGTTGCGGGGCGTTATATCGATCATCGGCGGCAAGCTGACGACCTACAGAAACCTCGCCGAACAAACCATCGATCGCGTCGATAGAAAGCTCGACGCCGGGTTGCCCGCGTGCAGTACGTCCACGACGCCGCTGCCCGGGGCGGCCGGCGCGGCAAAGGCGCGCGAAAGGCTGAAAAGAATCAGTGGCCTTTCAAAACAGGGCCGTGAACGCATCGTGGGCGTCTACGGTGGTCGCGCAGCCCGACTACCTGACAATTCCATGTCGGTCCTCGACGCACAAGGAACTGTTCTGGAAGCGGAGATCATTCTCGCGATACGCGAGGAATTCGCGAGAAACCTCACGGATATCATGTACAGGCGACTGATGCTGGGCCTGTCGGCCGATCAGGGCGAGCCCCTCGCAGAGGCGGTCGCGGCGGTTGCGGCCGCCGAGCTCGGCTGGAACGAAAAAGAACTCTCCAGGCAGCTTCGGAAGCTCAAAGAGTACAACGCCCGGTTGCAGGTGAGCCGGGCCCAATAACTATTTGAAATGCCCTGTTCCTCAATGCCAGCGGCCGAACCCCATCGCTGTGCGGACACGCTCGCCCGCCATCGTAACGGCAGCCTGGTGCGGCGACACACCTTCCCGTTCCGCGCGTTCCAGAATCTCGTCGGTGTTCGCCCGGATGCTCTCATCGATCACCCGGAATGCCTCGACTTGCGTACCTCCCCGATACTCGACGGCCGCACACATCACACCGCCGGCATTGGCGATGAAATCGGGTATGCAGAGCACGCCGCGGTCATGAAGTAATGCTTCTGCGTCCTCGGTGATGCCGATATTTGCGCCCGGTACGATCAATTTTGCCTTAACCGTATCCTGGTTGTCGGCACGAATGACATCCGGTCGCGCGGCGGGTATGAGCAGGTCACAGTCAGCACCGATGATTGCTTCGCGATCGAGTTTGGCGCAGGCGGAGAATTCTCGAATCGGGCGCCCTTGCTCCTTGTGCGCGATCAGGGCGTATGTGTCGATGCCGCCGGCATCGATCACCGTGCCGCTGGAATCCGACGCCGCCACCAGCCGCGCGCCTTTTTCTGCAAAATACCGCGCCGCGTGCTTGCCGACGGCACCGAATCCCTGCACGGCCACGCGCGCGCAATCTAGTGAGAGCTTGAGTCTCTCGGCAGCAACCTCGGCGGCCGCAACCACACCGAATGCCGTGGCACCGATTTCATCGAGCGGTATGCCACCCACTTCTCGCGGCAATCCGACACACCGTCCGATTTCATCCTTTACCCACGCCATCGCCGTTTCGTTAGTACCCATATCCGGCCCGGGAATGTAGTCGTCGATCGGTTCGATGGCTTTCGCAAATGCACGGATCAGCTGTTCCTTCGTGGCTGCGTCCACGGATGGATCGGCGAAGATAACCGACTTGCCGCCGCCGTGGGGCAGGCCCGCGGCCGCATTCTTGAATGTCATGGACCGGGCGAGCCGGAAACATTCCTCGAGAGAAACATCGGGCGCCATGCGCACGCCGCCAATCGACGGGCCGGTTGCGACGTTGTCGACCACGGCTATTCCTTTCAGTCCGATCTTCGGCTGGTGAACGTGCAGGATGGTCTTTGGACCCAGGTCATCGCAAAATCGGAATGCAGAATCACTCATATCATTTCTCCAATTTCAGGTGGGCATTTATGTTCGGGTTGCAGTTCTTCGATCATCCGTTCCCGGAGCACGCTGGATTTGTCGGGTATTTGTCAGAGGGAATTCTTCCGCGGTCCGGCCGGCGCTGCGCCGCCTGATCGAAAGCATCGCCTGCAGTGATGCGCAATAACGGCGTCTGTCCACCGAGGTGTTCTGGGCGGCCATCGTCTCACCGGGCCAGACGGGTATAAATCAGTAGAAGTACGGATCGAATCGCGGGCTCCGCCAGGTTGGGGCAGGGCGGGAAAATCAATCAGCGGAGCCGCATCGCAATGTCCCGATTCGGAGGCATCATCATTGGGTCGCGTTTCTCCTGCGTCGCCGCTCTCGATTGGGCTATAGTGTTACACATGGCTCCCGACGCTCCTTCCGAGATCCGACCAAAGCCGCTGTCCGGGCTGCACCTGTTGCTGACCTATGCGTGCAACTACCAGTGTGACCATTGTTTTGTGTGGGGCGGGCCGTGGCAGAGCGGCACCATGACCCTCGCAACCATCGA